>DVLQ01000178.1 GCA_018715395.1 Candidatus Coprocola pullicola
GTATCATTTCTATACTCATAACAGCCAAATAAAAAAGACTGGCTTTTTAGCTAGTCTTTTTTATATGTTTTCACCTATATTGTTTAGTATAAGTATTGACAAAAGATACTTGATGTAGATGATACCTAACCACATTTTTATTACGACATTACTACGAAATTTTAAATGATTTTGTGTAATTTTGTAGAAGATACATATTTTTAGAAAATGTTGATTTTTCAATGAAAATCAGTGATTTTAATGTGTGTATGTATTATAAAATATAAAATTGGCTATCATGACCAAAATGATTTTCCAAATACATTAGAGTCATGGACAAATTTGCTTCATCCCGAAGATAAGCAGCCTGTATTGGAACAATTTCAAAAATGTATCAAAGACCATTCAGGTAAAACACCTTATGATGTAGAATATCGCTTATTAACAAAAAATAAAGGATATCGTTGGTTTCGCGCTACAGGAAAGGTGGCTCGTGACAGTAATGGAACGCCTCTTGAATATATTGGCGTTTTTATTGATGTGACACAAAAACGGGAAAATAAAGAAAAATTGGATAAAACTTTACGCCGCTATGAGTCTATAGATTCTGTTTTGATGGAAGGCTCATGGAACATGGAGATAGTTCATGACGACCCTATCAATGCTCATAATACTTTTTGGTTCTCCAATCAATTTCGCCGTCTTTTGGGATACCATGATGAAAAAGACTTTCCAAATAAACTCGATTCCTGGAGTGATTTACTTCATCCGCAAGATAAACAAAGAACATTGAAAGCATTTCATGACCATATTATGGATTATTCAGGATATATTCCCTATGACTTAGAATATCGCTTGCTGCATAAAGATGGTAACTATCATTGGTTTAAAGCCATTGGAAAAACCATTTGCAAAGCAGATGGCACACCAATGATTGTTGCAGGCGTGATAGAAGATATTACAGAAATAAAAAAAGCAAAGGAAATTTTTGAGAACAATATTGGCGATCATATGAAAGAATTGACAGAAGGATTACATAACATTACAAAAACTGTCATAGAAAATAATGAAAAAATGTGTGAGATTACATTACAACAAGAAGATGTGACAATTTTGATACAAGATGCAAAACAAAAAGTTTATCAAGCCCTTAGTATCATCAAATCTATTCAAGACATTGCAAGTCAAACAAATTTATTGTCTTTAAATGCTTCTATTGAAGCGGCGCATGCCGGAGCTATGGGCAAGGGATTTGCTGTTGTTGCAGAAGAAGTGCGCTCTTTGGCGCAGACCAGTGACAAAACTTCTCGTAATATTTCTGAAAGTCTTCAACAAATGCAAACATCAATTGATTTTGTTGCGGAACAATCTGTTGCAATACAAAAAGAAATACAACAACAAAATAAAAATATGGAATATATCCATGATGTTGTAAAAAAAGTTCATCAAAAAGCCATTGAAATGAATGAAATCACATCCAAAATACTTTAAAAAATATTCAATATTACACAAAGTGTATATTAATTTAAAACTATTATGATTTTTTTGACACAAAACAGCCTTTTTTCTTAAAAAAAAGGCTGTTTGTCATATAATGCGATGAAAAAAGTTGTGTGATATTTTATTTTTTATATACACTGGTAATAGATACCAGTTTTTATTTTATAAGGAGGATAAGTGATGTTTGATTACAACATTATATTTTATAAAAAAAGACCGACTAAAGAAGAAAGAATCAGACAAAATATAGAAGAACAAAAATACATTTTTTTAGAAAGAACAGAAAAATTAAAAAATTCTTTTTATGAAGCTTTTTTTGAACACTCTATTGAAAATGCCGTGGCAGATGCTTATGAAATTTTTTTGGAAACAAAAACAGAATATAATTATTTTGCAAAGCAGTTGAAAAAATTAGACGTAGAAAAAGGACAACGTTTTTTGAAGTTAGTATCGATTTATCATGGTATTCGTTTATCTCGTATTAAAAGAAGGAAGCTGCCTTGGAGAGATATGAAAAGAAATTTATATATTGTATTTCAACTCAATGAAACAGAAAAAAAATTAGCGGACGCATTATATCGCTGTGCAAAAATGGGAGAAGGCTGTTTTTCCGATTTATTTGCTAAAACAACGGCAAGATATGTTTTTGGTTCTAAAACTCTTTCACCATTTTCATTGGCATTTATTGAAAATTTTTGCTATAATTCATTTAACAGTTTTATGGCATCCTTTACAAAATATCTTTCTGTGAATATGAGATTAAAACGGGCTGCCAACTGATTTTTTTAAATGAGGTGACAGCAAATGTGGACAAAGCAACAGCAAAAAGCCATTGATACAAGAGATTGTGACCTTTTGGTTTCAGCAGCGGCAGGTTCAGGAAAAACGGCTGTTTTGGTAGAAAGAATTATTACAATGATAACCGAGGGTAAAAATCCAATTGATGTGGACAAACTCCTTGTTGTAACATTTACAAAGGCAGCCGCATCTGAAATGAGCCAAAGAATTGGAGAGGCTATTGCAAAAAAATTGGAAAACGACCCTACAAATGAGCATTTGCAAAATCAACTGACACATTTGAATCGAGCGGATATTAAAACAATACATTCTTTTTGTCTGCAAGTAGTGAAAGAAAATTATTATGCTCTTGACATCGACCCTGCTGTGAAAACAGCAGATGAAATAGAAGTGCGGCTTCTGCAACAAGAAGTGATAGAAGAATTGTTTGAAGAACTTTATGAGGCAGAAGAAAATGAAATGTTTTGTAAATTAGTAGAATTGTTTGGAAATGATACAAAAGATACAAAATTAAAAGAGCTTGTATTGGATATACATGAATTTCTGTTAGGCTGTCCGCAGCCTTTGAAATGGCTGGATGAAATGACAGAAGCTTTTGCTATGAAAAATGATACAAAAATAGAAGATACGCCTTGGGCAGAGAGTATTCGACAAAATATAAAAGAAAATATAGCAATGATGCGCTATTATTTACAACAAGGAAAGATATTGGCAGAAAATACAGAAGGTTTTGAAAAATATGCCATACAATTAAATATGGATTGTGAAATGGCGGAGAATTATAAAAACATACATTCTCTGCCTTTTCGGCATGTAAAAAAACAATTACAACAAATTTATTTTGAAAAAATGCCTTCTTATAGAGGAGAAGAAAAGGAAATCGCAAAACAAATACAAGAATTTAGAAAAAAGGCAAAACAAAGTATTGCTCATATTCAAGAAGAACTGTTTCCCTATTGCATTGATAGGATGGAAGAACATATTAAAAAATTATATCCTATTGTAAAAGCATTGGCAGATGTTGTAGAATTATTTATACAACGATATCAGTCTGTCAAAAAAGAAAAAAGAATATTGGATTTTGGAGATTATGAACATTTTTGCATGAAAGTACTTTTGCAAGAAGGCAGTACGCCGCAAAACATACTGCCTACAGAGGCGGCGCTGGAACTACAAAAAAAATATGACGAAGTGCTGATAGACGAATATCAAGACAGTAATATGATACAAGAAATGATATTGTCTGCCGTTTCCAAAAAAAGCCAGGGAAAACATAACCGTTTTATGGTAGGAGATGTGAAACAAAGTATTTATCGTTTTCGATTGGCAATGCCTGAAATTTTTATGAAAAAGTATTATGACTATACATTGGAACAAGGAGAGGAACAAAAAATACTGCTTTCCCAAAATTTTAGAAGCCGAAAAAATATATTGGACGGCATCAATTTTATATTTCGTCAGATTATGTCGCAAAAAGTGGGAGGGCTTGCCTATGACGACGAAGCGGCATTGTATGCAGGCGCGCTGTTTCCTATGTTTGATGGAAACTGTGGTGGAGAAAACGAAGTGATATTGTTGGATACAAAAACAACACAACAAGAAAATATAGAACAAAGTACGGAAAATACCATTATAGAATGGGGCAGAAGAGAACAAGAAGCCCTTTTGATTGCAAAGCGTATCAAAAAAATGATAGTAGAAGAAAAATACCATATATTGGATAAAAAAACAGGATTTTATAGACCTGTTGCATTTGAAGACATTGCCATATTGCTAAGAAGTACAAAAAGCTGGGAAGGGGTGTTTGACAATGTATTTATAAAAGAGGATATCCCTTTTTATGCAGAGTCTTCTCTTGGTTATTTTGATACATTAGAAGTGATGACAATATCTAATTTACTTTGTGTATTAGATAACCCCATACAAGATATTCCTTTGCTTTCCTTATTGCATTCTCCCATTTATGGCTTTACAGCAGAGGAGTTAATGCAAATTCGTATGACAGCAGAAAAAGACGCCAATTATTATGAATGTATATTATATTGCTTGCAAAATTATGGAAAAAATGCGGAAATCTCTCCTTTGGAAGAAACAGAAGATATCAGAAAAATAACAGAAAAACTGGAAAAGTTTATGGGCGATATTACGCTTTGGAGAAAAAAAGCAAAAGATTGTTCTATTAGCCAACTGCTTTGGTATCTTTATGGACAAACAGGTTATTTTGACTATGTTGGCGTAACGGCAGGAGGAAAACTGCGTCAGGCAAACTTCCGATTTTTGATACAAAAGGCGGAAGAATATGAAAAAAGCAGTTTGAAAGGGCTGTTTCATTTTGTAAGATATATTGAAAATATCAAAAAAGCAAAAGATGATGGGGCAGGCTCTGCCAAGCTTTTGAATGAAAATGAAAATATGGTGCGTATTATGACAATACACAAAAGCAAAGGGTTAGAATTTCCGGTGGTATTTGTTGCAGATATGGCAAAAGAATTTAATACAAAGGATTTGCAAAAAAAAGTATTGTTAGACCATCAAATAGGAATTGGTTTAAATTATATGGATTTGGAGCAAAGAGTCAGCTATACCACATTGCCCAAAAAAGCATTGGAACAAAAAATAAAACAAGAAAATATTTCAGAAGAAATGCGTGTGCTTTATGTAGCTATGACAAGAGCCAAAGAAAAGATGATACTGACAGGCTGTGTAAAAGACATTGAAAAAAAAGTAAAGGATTGGCTTAGCGTTGCCTCTGCAAAAGAAAAAACATTGCCTGTTTATAAAATGGCGCAGGCAAAAAATTATTTGGATTGGGTTATGCCGGCATTATTGCGCCATAAAGCAGGAAAAAGATTTTTGGAGCAATTTGATGTTTCATTGGATTATGCTTATTTTTTAGAAGATTCTTCTCAGTGGAATATGATACTGGAAAAAGAAAATAAACAGCAAATACAGGAAACAGAAGAAAATCAACAGCAACAAGAAGTCAAGCAATATTTTGAAAATTGGGACAATCAAAAAGATTACAGCGGAAAAAGAGATGCCGTGTTTTATCAATTAAACTGGGAATATGAAAATAAAATTGCAACAAAATTACAGTCAAACATTTCTATTTCTGAAATCAAAAGAAAATGGCAGGAAGCAGAAGGTATTTTTGAACAACAACAGCATTGGAAAAAAGAGCTGGAGCTGCCTAAATTTGAAAAGGAAGAAAAAAAATTGACTGCTTCGGAAATTGGTACGGCTACTCATACCTTTATGGAGCAAGTGGATATTACAAAAAAATATTCTTTGGAAGAAGTAAAACAAAAAATAAAAGAATTGGCGAAAAAAAATATTCTCTCTCAAAAAGAAGCAGAGGCATTGCGATATGATGAAATTGCAATGTTTTTTGAATCCTCCCTTGCCAATAGAATCAGAAATGCTTCTTATGTGCAAAAGGAAAAGGGATTTTCTATGTTGATAGAAGCAAAAGAGATTTTTGCTCAAAAAGAGTATGAAAATATCAAAGATACTGTTGTGATACATGGCATTATAGATTGTTTTTTTGAAGAAGAAGGAGAAATTGTATTAGTAGATTATAAAAATGACAGAATATGGGGAGAAAAAAATGCAGATACCTTAAAAGAACAATACAAAATACAAATGTATTTTTATAAAAAGGCATTGGAAAAATCAACCGGAAAAAAAGTAAAAGAAGTTTATTTATATTCTTTTGCTTTGGGAGAAGCCATTGCTATGACATAAAGGGGGGAAGAAAAAAGTGAAAAGTATGGCGTGGGTTTTGGTATTGATTGCAGGAATATGCTGGGGCTCTATTGGATTATTTACAAAACGGATTACAGTATTAGGTTTTTCTGAAATGGAAATGCTTTTTGTAAAAATGGCTGTAGATGTTATATTATTGATACCTATGTTATTTTTGAAAGATAAAAAATTATTTCGTATTCACAATATAACAGATATCAAATATTTTATTGGTACGGGAATATGCAGCTTTGTATTTTTTAGCTGGTGTTATATGAAGGCAATCAATGAAACAAGCCTTGCAGTGGCGGCGGTATTATTGTATACAGCGCCAGCTATTGTGATGATACTTTCTATTTTTTTATTTCAAGAAAAGCTGACGAAGAAAAAATGTATTGTGGTAGCCATGACGTTTGTCGGTTGTATTTGTGTAACAGGGATATTGGATACACAAACAGCTGCTTATTCTGTCAAAGGAATTTTGTTTGGCATTTGTTCAGGCATTGGATATGCTTTGTACAGTATTTTTGGAACATTTGCTTTAAAAAAACAATATCCTTCTTTTACCATTACTTTTTATACTTTTTTGACAGCCGCTGTTTTTTTGCTTTTTATGGTAAGACCTTTGGAATTGTTTCAAAGAATTACGCAACAGGGAGTATGGATAGAAATGCTTTTATTTTCCGTATTTACAGCTTTGGTTCCGTATCTTTGCTATACAAAAGGGCTTAGCGCTATGCAAGCAAGCAAAGCCTCTGTATTAGCCACAACAGAGCCTGTTGTGGCGTCTATCATTGGTATTGCAGTATTTTGCGAAGGAATATCCTGGCAAAAAATAATTGGTATCCTATTGGTGCTGGGCGGCGTTTTGTTACGTATTACAGAACAGCCGGAAAAACAAGAATTGTAAGAATTTTTTAAGACAATAGTTATAAAAATTGTAAATCTGTGTTGTTATAGTAGAGCTAAAGTATTTTATAACAGGCAGGTGAAGCGTGAATATACTATAGGAGGGGCAATAACATGGAAAAATTTAATATATTGGTGTGCGACGATGAAAAGTCTATTGTAGATGCGATTGAAATTTATTTAAAACAAGAAAATTATAATATCATAAAAGCCTATAACGGAGAGGAAGCATTAAAGGCGTTGGAAGAAAATGAAATCCACTTGATTCTTTTGGATATTATGATGCCAAAACTGGACGGCTTAAATACAACCATTAAAATACGAGAAAGACTCAATATTCCCATTATCATATTATCTGCAAAATCAGAAGATACAGACAAAATATTAGGATTAAATTTTGGAGCTGACGATTACATTACAAAGCCTTTTAACCCCTTAGAATTATTGGCAAGAGTAAAAAGTCAAATGCGTCGGTATACTACATTAGGCAGTATCGCACAAAAAAGCAACATTATCAAAATAGGAGGATTGGAACTGGATAAAGACGCCAAAGAGGTGCGAGTAGAAGGAGAAAAGGTAAAACTAACTGCTACAGAATACGGCATATTACAGCTTTTGATGGAAAATGCAGGAAAAGTGTTTTCTATTGACCAAATTTATGAAAATGTTTGGAAAGAACTTTCCTTTGCACCGGAAAATACTGTTTCAGTACATATTAGAAGAATTAGAGAAAAAATTGAAATCAATCCAAAAGAACCGAGATATTTGAAGGTGGTGTGGGGAATTGGCTACAAAATCGAAAAAAACTAGTCAGTATTTGACAAGGACAAAGATTTTTGCAGCAACGATTTATTTTATAAGCATACTGACATTATATTTAGCGGGTATCATATTTGCCAATATCAGTCAAAACTGGCAGTTTCAGGCGATTAATACAGATACTTATTATGAAACAGAAAATTTTAGAATACGATTTAACAGGCTTTTAGACGATATTATTGGTATTTCTATTTATTATGAAGATGAAAGCAGTATCGAAGCAGGAAAGCATCTTTCCAGAGAGGAATTGTTGGATAGTTTTAAAACCTATTATAATGTAATAGATGGCGTAATAACCCAAAGTACAGAAGTAAATGATACTTATGACGGCTTGATTGTAAGAAATACAATACCTGAAAACTTACAGGAAAATTTTGAAGAATACAAAACATTGGTAGAAACAAGACTGCCTCAGTATAGAAAAATGTTTATACAAAATCAATTAGAATACTATCGCAGCATGAAAAGAGAACTAAATGAATATGAAAATTTCTTTTATTATTTAGAAGATGAAAACGGCGTCAAAATAGCAGGCAATATTTCAAAAGACGGCATTGCAGATATGCAAAGAACCATTGTGCTTTCGGGAGGCTTTTCCAGTGATAATTTGGGATATTATATGGAATATCACAATAGAATATTAGAAGAAAGCGATTGCAAGCTATATGCGGCAATTCGCGACCCTCTTTTGCAAGGCGATGCTTTTTATCAGGAACAAGAAGAGTTTAATATGATAAAACAAAGCTATCCTATTTTGCTGGGCATTGGTATGACAGCTTGTATTACAATGCTGATATCATTGGTATATTTGATACGAGTAGCTGGTCAAAGGCAAAGAGGAGGAGAGATAGAATATTTTTCTATAGATAAAATATATAATGACATTCATATCATATGTTTTGCTATATTCAGCTTTTTTTGTGCAACGGCGGGAGTTATGCTGTCCAGCGCTATATTATACAATAGTAATTACTATTTTTGGACATATATATTTTCTACATTGTTAGGAGCGTTGTTGGTGTTATATGCAACGGTATTGCTTAGCTTTACAACCAGTCTTTCCAGACAAATTAAAGGAAAAAAATTTTTAAGCAATACGCTTATAGCAGCCATATTGCGAAAAATAAGCTATTTATTTAGTGGAAAAACATTTCGTGGCTGGATTGTATTTTTGTTACTCGCTTATGGTATGGCAAACTGTTTGATGGCAATCTTTTTGCTGTATGCTATAGAATATGGCACAGGCAGTATTGTAGCATTTTTATTATTTTGTATGGTTGCTTTTAATGCAGTGGCAGCGGCGTTATGTGCCAGAGCATTAGGTTCTTTAACAAAAATTATGATTTCTGTAAAAGAAACTTCAAAGGGCAATTTGTCTTATGAATTAGATTTAAAAAAGATTTCTCCTTCTTTTAATAACTTTGCCGTTGATGTGGCAAATATACAAAATGGTTTAAAACAAGCTGTCAATGAAGCTGTAAAGGGAGAAAGAATGAAGGCGGAGCTGATTACAAATGTTTCTCATGATTTAAAAACGCCTTTAACGTCTATTATTACTTATGTAGATTTATTGAGAAAAGAAAATTTGGAAAATACTACAGCAAAAGAATTTGTAGAAGTGCTTTATGAAAAATCCTACAGATTAAAACAACTGATAGAAGATTTAATTGAGGCCAGCAAAGCCTCCAGCGGAAACTTAACTGTGACAAAAGAAAAAGTAGATTTAAAAATGTTACTGATGCAGGCAATAGGAGAGTTGGAGGAAAAAATAGAAAAAGCCGGTCTTGTGTTTAAAATTAACTGTCAAGAAGAAACGGCTATTTATGCAGATGGAAGGCATATGTGGAGAATACTGGAAAATCTGATATCAAATGTCATTAAATATTCTATGCAAAATTCCAGAGTATACATTGATATTTTTAAAATGGATAGTATGGGAGTGTTGATTATTAAAAACATTTCCGCCATTTCTATTGACATTACACCGGATCAGTTGATGGAGCGTTTTGTAAGAGGAGACGCCTCCCGTACCACAGAAGGTGCAGGGCTGGGCTTATCTATTACAAAAAGCCTTTCTGAAATACAGGGAGGAAAATTTGAGATTAATATAGATGGAGATTTGTTTAAAGCTATTGTTATGATGCCTCTTTGGGAAGAAGAAAATGAAGAAGAAAACGATATAGCAGAATAAGTGTTTTGGGGGAAGAACTATGTGGGAAAAGCCCTTTCAACAATTTCGTATTTTTGGAGCATGGGTATTTTTTGGCTGTGTTATAGGAGTCATTGTAGGGTTGATAGGCGTATTGTTTCATTTTGGAATTGAATTTGTAACAGAGTATCGCATCAATCATCCTTGGATGATATTATTACTTCCTTTTGGAGGTTTAGGCATTGTCTTTTTTTACCATTTGGAAGGTATGGATAAGGATAAAGGAACAAATTTTATATTGATTTCTGTTCGTACAAATGAAAAAGTGACATTGAAAATGGCACCTCTTATATTTATCAGTACCATTATTACCCATCTTTTTGGAGGTTCTTCGGGAAGAGAAGGAGCCGCCATTCAATTGGGAGGAAGTATTGCAGGCAATTTTGGCAGAATGTTGGAATTAGATGAAAAAGAGGAAAGAATTATGACAATGTGCGGTATGAGCGCTGCTTTTGCGGCTCTTTTTGGAACTCCCGTGACTTCTGTAATATTTGCTATGGAAGTGATTACAGTAGGAGTGATGCACTATTCTGCCATTGTGCCTTGCACCATAGCCGCACTCATTGGCGCAGGATTATCCGACTATTGCGGTATTACGCCAACTTCTTTTGTATTGACAAATGCTCCGGAACATATTTCTTTTGCAGTTTGTATTAGCATACTGTTTTTGTCAGTGGGTGGGGCAGTGCTAAGCATACTTTTTTGTGTAGCTATGAAAAAAACTTCCGCACTATATTGCAAATACTTTCCAAATCCTTATAAAAGGGCGTTTGCAGGAGGTTGTATTATCATTGTATTGACCTATTTATTGGGTACAGGAGATTATAATGGAGCAGGTATGGATGTGATAGAAAAAGCATTTTATGGAGAAACAGCATATGGGGCGTTTTTATGGAAAATTTTATTTACTGCCATCACATTGGGCGCAGGCTTTAAAGGAGGAGAAATTGTACCGGTTTTGTTTGTAGGAGCAACATTTGGCGCCAGTATAAGCAGTTTATTTGGAATCAGCCCTTCCTTTGGAGCCGCTCTTGGAATGGGAGCGTTGTTTTGTGGTGTTACAAATTGTCCTTTATCAGCAATTATACTCTGTGTAGAACTGTTTGGCGGAAAACAAATTCCTTATTATGCCTTTGTTTGCGCCATTAGTTATATGCTTTCAGGCTATTATGGTTTGTATAGCGAGCAAAAGATTATGTATTCAAAAGTAAAACCTGAATTTATTAACAAAAATGCAGAGTAATTATTTTATGCATTATTTTATGCATAAATGTATAAAAAAATATAGAAATTCTGCTGAAAAATGGGCATATATTTTGAAAAACACTTGCATTATATTCATATAAGAAGTATAATGCTACTTGTGATAAAAAGAAATCATCATTTTTAGGGAGGAACTATTACAATGAAAAAACAGTTAAAAAATGTATTGGCTCTTACAATGGCTGTATCAATGGTTTTTGCAGTTGTGGGTTGTAGCAGCAACACACAACAAGCGACATCTGCTGAAGGGGAGCAGACAGCCCAAACAGAACAGACAGCTGCAGAAAGTTCAGAAGATGTGTTGATTATGGCAACCAATGCAGAATTTCCACCATATGAATACTATCAAGGACAGGATATTGTGGGCATTGATGTGGAAATTGCCCGAGCAGTTGCCGAAAGTATGGGAAAAGAGTTAAAAGTGGAAGATATGGCTTTTGATTCTATTATTCCCGCATTATTATCCGGAAAAGCCGATATTGGAGCGGCTGGTATGACCATTACAGAAGAAAGAAAAGAATCTGTTGATTTTACAGATACTTATGTGACAGCCTCTCAGGCGATTATTGTAAAAGCAGATAATACAGACATTACTAGTTCTGCTGATGTAGAAGGTAAAGTGATTGGCGTTCAACTTGGCACAACAGGCGACCTTTTTGCTTCTGATGTGACAGAAACTGTTGAAAGATACAATAAAGGCTTTGAGGCAGTACAAGCTCTTGCACAAGGAAAAATTGATGCAGTAATGATTGACGACCAAGTGGCAAAAGCATTAGCGGCAGACAACGCAGATGTAAAAGTATTGGACGAACCTTTCACAACAGAAGAATATGCTATTGCTGTGAAAAAAGGAAATACAGAATTGGTAGACAGCATCAATGCGGCATTAACAGAATTAAAACAAAGCGGTCAGTTACAAGAAATTGTTGACAAATATATTACAGCTGAATAATACAATAGCAAAGTCATTTGCCCACCAAAGTATACTGCGGTGGGTAAATTTATAGCAAAAACTGTTTTTTATGTAGTATGTTTCAAAAGAAAGAGGGATTTTATGAGCAATGTATTGGAAATGCTCCAAAATGGATTTGTAAGAAATTTTATTACAGACGATAGATATTTATTTATAGTTAATGGCTTTTTTACAACATTACAAATTACATTTTTTGCAGTGTTATTGGGCATTTGTGTGGGTTTTTTGATTGCTATGATTCGTGCAACTCATGATATGACAGGAAAATTGAAACTGCCTAATTTCATTTGCAGACTGTATTTAACAGTGATTCGTGGTACGCCCACAATGGTTCAGCTTTTGATACTGTATTTTATTATATTTGCAAGTGTAAATAATAAAACAGTTGTGGCTATACTAGCTTTTGGTATCAATTCAGGGGCTTATGTGGCAGAGATTGTTCGCTCCGGCATTATGTCCATTGATAAAGGGCAAATGGAGGCAGGAAGAAGCTTGGGATTTAATTATATACAAAGTATGGTTTATATTGTATTGCCCCAAGCTTTAAAAAATGTATTGCCTGCTCTTGGCAATGAAATGATTGTATTGTTAAAAGAAACGGCAATATCAGGCTATATTGCAATACAAGATTTGACAAAAGGCGGAGATATCATTAGAAGCCGTACCTACGACCCTTATTTTCCATTGCTGACAGTAGCGGCTATTTACTTGATTATTGTTATGATTATGACTTATTTTGTAAATAGATTGGAAAGGAGATTGAGAAACAGTGACCACTGAAAGTTTAATTAAAGTAGAGCATTTGGAAAAAAAGTTTGGTGAAATGAAGGCGCTTTCTGATATTAATACAGAAATTAAAAAGGGAGAGGTAGTAGTTGTGATTGGTCCGTCCGGTTCGGGCAAATCTACATTTCTTCGCTGCCTAAATCTTTTGGAGGTGCCTACAAATGGAAAAATATTTTTTGAAAATGTAGATATTACTGACAAAAAAACAGATATTAATATACATAGACAAAAAATGGGAATGGTGTTTCAACATTTTAATTTATTTCCTCATATGACAATATTAAAAAATATGATTATTGCGCCTATGAAATTACAGAAAAAAAGTGAAAAAGAGGCAACAGATATTGCTATGACCCTTTTAAAAAGAGTAGGATTGGAAGAAAGAGCAAACGCTTATCCTTCGCAGCTTTCCGGAGGACAAAAACAAAGAATTGCCATTGTAAGAGCTTTATGTATGCAGCCGGAAGTAATGCTGTTTGATGAACCAACTTCTGCTTTGGACCCTGAAATGGTGGGGGAAGTGCTGGAGGTTATGAAAGGGTTGGCAAAAGAAAATATGACAATGGTTGTTGTGACCCATGAAATGGGTTTTGCTAAAGAAGTGGCTACAAGAGTTATGTTTATGGCTGATGGAAAACAAGTAGAGGAGGGAACGCCGAAAGAAATATTTGAATCTCCAAAAAGCGAACGTTTAAAAACATTTTTGGCAAAGGTACTTTCTTAAAAATGTTTGAAAAATGAATATAGAAATAGATATTTTGGTATCTATTATAAAACTTCACTATATGAGATTTTATTGAAAATGGCAAGAAATCGTTTTATAAAATCCATAAAATATGATATAACTTTTTATAGAGATTTTGATAAGAGATATTTAAAAAATTTTTTGAAAAAAGTTAATATGGGTTTTAGTATAGTTATCATAATATGTGTAAAATGAAAAACACTCGTTCAACGAGTGTTTTTTGTTGTATAGAGAAAACCACGCGTTAGACGCGTGGTTCAAAAAAGCCTTCTGACGTTGAGGTAGAAGTAAAAACTTCCTTTTCACTATAATACAATTGCGGTCTGCCAACTGCAAGAAATATAGTGAAAAGGAGGTCCGTATATGGGAATTACGGATATACATAGTTTATCGCATACAAAATGGAATTGAAAATATCACATTGTGTTTACGCCGAAATATAGAACAAAAGTATTTTATTACGAAAAAAGGAAAGCAATAGGAGAAATATTGAGAAAATGATGTGAGTGGAAAGGCGTGAATATATTAAAGGCAGGAGTATGTCCGAATCATGTGCATATGCTGGTAGAGATACCGCCGAAAATGAGTGTATCAAGTTTTATGAGGTATTTGAAAGGAAAAAGCAGCACGATGTTATATGAGCAATTCAGTGAGTTGAAATATAAATATAGAAACAGAGAATTTTGGTCTAAAGGATAT
>DVLQ01000179.1 GCA_018715395.1 Candidatus Coprocola pullicola
AAAAATTCCTAATTAATGAATTTCCTTGATGTTTATGAGCGTTATGACTTGGCGCTTTTGGCAGGAAATGCAGTAAAATACGAATTTCAAGGAATGAAGGGTTTTTGATGCAGAGTATGAAAAAATTCCTAATTAATGAATTTCCTTGATGTTTATGAGCGTTATGACTTAGCGCTTTTGACAGGAAATGCAGTAAAAACACAAATTTCAAAGAAACGAAGGGTTTTTGATGCAGAGTATGAAAAAATTCCTAATTAATGAATTTCCTTGATGTTTATGAGCGTTATGACTTGGCGCTTTTGGCAGGAAATGCAGTAAAAACACAAATTTCAAAGAAACGAAGGGCTTTTCACGCGGAGTATAAAAAAATTTTCTATTATCATGTGAACAAAATTTTAGAAGATATTTTAGACATTTTTATTTGTATGGAAATTGTCTATGAAGTTTATAAAGTAGAAACGTTCCATTTGGTAACCGGAGGAAATGTTTTGATACCAAATGATAAAACATTGAAGAGAAACAGAAAAATATGCTATAATAATTTATATTATAAAATGTAAACTGAATCAGAAATTGTTTGTTGAGAAACAATAGTAAAATTTCAGAAAAAGCTTATCAATTTAATAAAAAAATAAAAACACAACAATACTGTTTCAAAAAATAGAAGAATTTTGATGAAACTTTCACATATAAAAAATAAAGCAACACATAAAAACAATCAGTGTATTTTCAAATACATCGTAGTAGTTTTTTGCAATACAAACGACGAGGCATTATAATACAATAAATCTATCAGCATATTGATAGCAGATTTTAAAAACGGTAAGGAGGCAATGATATGACACAATTGGAAACATTACAAAAAATGATAGACAACAGTAACAAAATTGTATTTTTTGGAGGAGCAGGCGTTTCTACAGAAAGTGGTATCCCAGATTTTCGTTCTGAAACAGGTCTGTTTCGAGCCGTAGAAGAGTATGGAATGCCTCCAGAGTTGATTGTAAACCACAATTTTTTTATGATGCGTACAAAATCTTTTTTTCAATATTATAAAAAAAATCTGATTTATACACAAGCAAAGCCAAATAAAGCCCATATTGCACTGGCACAGTTGGAGAAAAGGGGAAAGCTTTTGGCAGTTATTACACAAAATATAGATGGACTGCACCAGATGGCAGGAAGTAAAAGTGTGTATGAGTTACATGGTTCCATTCACAGAAATTATTGTATGCAATGTAAAAAAGAGTTTGATGTGGCATATATTATGCAGCCGGAACATAATCAAAAAAATGACGTTTATGGTATTCCGATTTGCGATGTTTGTGGAAATGTGATTAAACCTGATGTGGTATTATATGAAGAACCTTTAAAAGAAGAAGTGATGGAATCTGCTCAAAAAGCAATTTCACAGGCAGATTTGCTGTTGGTGGGCGGAACATCATTGGTGGTATATCCGGCGGCAGGTATGTTGCAATACTATAAAGGCAAAGACATTGTATTGATTAACAAAAGTCAAACACAATATGATACAAAAGCATCTCTTATAATACATGAGCCAATAGGAGAAGTGTTGGGAGCATTGCAAATATAAAATGTCTGCAAAAATATAATAAAAAAGGAAGCTTTTTAATAAAAATTTGAAAAGCTTCCTTTTTTGTATGCTGAATAGGTATGACAAAATCCTTAGTTCAACTGGGAAGAGAGAAAAATACTTTCGTATAAGTAAGAAAATTCCTGTGCTGCAATAAAATTGGTCTGGCAACTAAAATATAGAAGCAGGGGATTTGGTCAAGGAATAACAAAAGAAGTTTATTACATTCCAAATGGAGAGACAAATAGTATATTGTGTTTGAGCCTAAATATGACAGATAAGTAATATATAAAAAATATTGGAAGAATATTAAGAGAATTTTGTGATAGTAAAGGTGCAAATATCGTAGAGGCAGAACGTTGTTCAAATCATATACATATGTTAGTTGAGATTCCACCGCATTTGAATAATCTTTTTATGGGGTATTTAAAGAGTAAAAGCAGTTTAGTGATATTTGACAGGCACATAAATTTAAAGTATAAGTATGGAAATCACTATTTTTGGCGTAGAGGATATTTTATGGATACAGTAAACAGATATGAAACAGCAATACATCAAAAATCGGTTAGAAGATGATATCGTGAATGATAAAATCAGTTTACAGATTCGTTTACGGGTGAGCCAGTGAAATAAGACAAAAAAGTGCTCCCAAGTAGGGGACAGTCAGAGTTATACATATGTTTGTAAGACTATTCAATACCCTCTTAAGAGGATGACTACAAGAGATAGACCTTTATAGGAGCTGGTCAATCTACCTGTTCAACGGGTTGAGTTTGGTTGGTGAATCTAATAAAAATCCCCGGCTATGTCGAGAGAATCAGAGAGCTTTATCTTCAGGCAAAAACCTCTTATGCTATAATCGTCTTGAGCCTGCCAAGATACAAGAAAGCATAGAAGGTTTTTATATGAATCGTTTAGCGCATATAAGTTGGGAATATAAATATCATATTATATTGGCGCCAAAGTATAGAAGACAGGCGATATATGGAAAAATGAAAGCTGAGATAGGAAAAATACTTCGAGAATTATGCGATAAAAAAGCAATAGAAATAATAGCGGAAGAATGTTGTCCAGATGGTATACATATGCTGATCGATATACCACCAAATGCAGTGTTTCAGAAATCGTTGGATATTTAAAAGGTAAAAGTTCTCTTATTATATTCGATAGGCATGCAAACTTAAAATATAAGTATGGGAATAGAACATTTTGGTGCAGAAGATATTATGTAGATACAGTAGGAAAAAACACAAAAAAGATATAAGAATATATCAATAATCCGTTAAAAGAAGACTGAATGACAGATCAAATTAGATTTAGTGAGTACATTGACCTGTTTACGGGTGAAAAAGTAAATAAAAGTACCAACAAGGGCGGCAGTTGAGGAAGTAGTGCACTTGGCGGACTTTCAATGTGCTTACAAGCGCAACAGGTAATAGCCCTTTCTAAGAGCAAAGAAAACCACCGACTAAGCCGGTGGTTCTGATTATTACTTTAGTACCAAAGGCTGCGGAGCAGCCTTTAACAACCGCCCGCTCTGCGGGTGAGATGAAAGCTTAAGCAAAAAGCATCGTCCTTGTTGTAAAATA
>DVLQ01000180.1 GCA_018715395.1 Candidatus Coprocola pullicola
TTCATCGTTCTGAGAGCGTGGAGTGAATATGGCAATAGCTTTTTTTAATATAAGGTTCTCCTCTTCAAGCATGACATTTTTTTTGAAGTTCTTTGATTTGCTGAGCAGAGATTACAGAGTCATCATCAAGCTTAACTTCAGAATACTGTTTAACCCATCTTGAAACGGCTGAAAGGGAAACATCGTATTCTTTTGAAAGCTGAGATTGAGATTTTCCAGCTTGATAGAGAGCTACAATACTCTTTTTAAAATCTTCATCATACTTTGGTACTGACATAAAAAATACCTCCTTATTTTGTGTTTCATTAATTGTAATATATGAGTTGGTTTTGTGTCCACTTTTTTAATATAGCACCAAGTAAAGGATTTGAGTATGGAGGTTACAATGTAGATATGACAGGAAAATGAAGTCTGTAAAATAAACTCAAAAGAGAGAATCAATTTAAAACAGATTGAAATAAAGAAGATTTTTATTTAGAAAACATAAATTATGGATTGAAATGTTTACAGCCATAGAATCCCTTCATGTAGTGAAAACATAGATTTTAAGCAACATCAATAAAGAAAGGAAATGTCTATGAGTGTTATTATGTTTCAAAAACTTAAAAATGACTTTATCATGGCGGTATCATAAAAGGAAAGATTGAATGCCATAAAAGAAAAGACTTAGAAATGAATTGTTTACTATGTTTAGAATGAAAAATGATTGTAGATATGAATTTTAAAAAATTTTAGGATATAATATTGTATTTGCAATGATTGTGAGAGAAAGCATTCTAGTGTAAAAATTTTACGGTTTTTTTAAGATTAGTAAAAAAATAAATATCTTTTGGAAAAATGTGTTATACTAAATGAAAGGAGGGAAATGGATATGTTATATTCTGGGACAATAATTTCTTTGATAGCAACGATACTATTGGGAGGCAGTATAGCGCCTTATGATACAGCAAGTATACAAGAGATACCTACTGTCATAATAGAACAAGAAAAAAAAATACCAATAGCTGACCCTGTGGAAGTGCCTTCACAGCCTACCCAAAATAATCCTTTAGTAGGATATGATGACAGAAAATCTTGGTGGTTTAGCAGAAATAATACGCATACGCCGCCTTCTGCACAGCATGACATTGCTATTGGAAAATATGATGCCTATTATTTGGGGGATACGCAAAGCAAAACAATATATCTAACATTTGATGAAGGATATGAAAACGGATATACAGAACAAATACTAGATGTGTTAAAAGAAAATGATGTACAAGCTGCTTTTTTTGTAACAAAGTCGTACATAAGAGATAATCCGGAATTAATAAAAAGAATGGCAGCAGAGGGACACATTGTAGGAAATCACTCTGTGACACATCCTGATATGACAAAATTGACAAGTGAACAAATGGCGGCAGAAATTAATGACTGTGCTGCTTATTTTAAAGAAGTGACAGGAAAAGAAATGCCACGGTTTTTTAGACCGCCGGAAGGTGTTTACAGCATACATTCTTTAGAAGAAACACAGGCACAAGGATATAAAACCATATTTTGGAGCTTTGCTTATGCAGATTGGGATGTGAACAAGCAACCCGGAAAAGAAGGCGCATACAATATGGTTATGAACAACTATCATAACGGAAGCATTATGCTGTTGCATGCTGTTTCACAGTCTAATACAGAGGCGTTGCCTGATATCATAAAAAGTTTAAAAGAAAAAGGGTATACATTTATGTCATTGGAGGACTTGCCTGAACAAGCCCTTTGAAATAAAAAACAGACTATACTATGTTTTGGGATAGTCTGTTTTAATTATTATAACAAAATATTTGGTTTGGCTGAGAAAAGGTAAAAATAGAAATATTATTTTTTCTATAAGTTTAAATTTTAATAAAATATATAAGATTATAAGAAAGTTTGCAGTATCAAAAGTATAATGGAGGGGTTTTTTTTAATATGTTTTGGTTCTGTTAACTGAACATGAAAATAAAAATGCAAAAAAATTTTTAAAAATGTAATTTCTAAAAAGAGTATATCAATGTATGGGAGAAGATTGGCAAATGGCAGATTTTATGAGAAAGATTGGCTATCCGTATCAATGGTAAAAAGAAGAAATGTAATTATAATATAGTTGAAAATGTCTATTTATCACAAATACAGACCATCACAGTTGTTGCCAGTATATTATTGCGTGATGAGGGCTATAGGTGATGAAAGTGGTTTTTAAATAACATTGTTCTAAACAGTGAATTTATTCAGACAATGAAAAAGTCAGTAGAAAGAAGAATGGAGAATTTTTATTGTAATAATTGTTTGTAAAAGAAGATGTGTCTACTTTTATTTACAAAATTAGGAAAGATACTATCTATTGATTCAAGATATTTGATGAGAATGAAAAATGATTATTTAAGACATGGAGATACTATGTGGATATAGTAGGAAAATAGAAAAAAGAAAAATGTGTAAAATCAATTATAATAAAATGATAAGTAAGCGAAAAAAAGAAAGTGATCAGTTAAAAAATGAGATGAGTATATAATTTGATGTACTTTTTAATATGCTGTCATAGAAGAAAGTATTTTTTTGTTTTAAAAAATTTGTTTCATAAAGTAAGGAAATCTGTAAAAGAGATTCCTTTTTTTTAGAAAAAGATATAAAAATAAGCATATTTTTTAGGATATAAACAAGAAGAAAGCAAAAATAAAGCATATTTTTGCGAGAAAAAAAGAGACAATAGCGACAGGTTTTGACAGATTTCATAAACAAGTCATGTTATATTGTGTATATCCGAAATCGTAACAAGGAGGTAACAAAAAAATGCAGTTTCTTTTTAATGATGACAGCAACTTATATAGTTCTGCTGGCAGTGACGATGACACGACACTTCCTTCCAATGTAAAACAAATGGGTTCTATTGAAGAGGGTATACGAATTTATGTGGAAGATTATGTATACACCTATTTGTATCAGTATGCCAGAAGCGGCGGGAACAAAGAAAAATTGGCAGCGTTGGCAGGAAAGCACATGACTGTGCAAGGGCAGGAAGTGATTATGATAAGTGGCGCTATACAAGCAAAGGACACAAAACAAGAAAAGGGTGCAGAAAGTTTTACAGAGGATACATGGAGATATATCAATGGACAGATGGAGGTATATTTTAAAGGATTATCTTTGGTGGGATGGGTACATACACAACCTGGTTTTGGGACATTTTTGATGGCAAGAGATGAAACATTTCATAGAGAATTTTTTAAAGAACCGTGGCAGGTATTGTTTGTCATAGATTCACTGGACAAGCTGGATACCTTTTTTATACATAATGCAGAAAAAACAGGGCTAAGACCGGCAAAGGGATATTTCATTTATTATGAAAAAAACCAAGAAATGCAGGAATATATGTTGGATAATAGCCTTGTACGTCCACGGGTAGAAAACAAAACACAGACAACTGATGTTTTGGAAGAAACAAAAGAGAAAATGCAACTACAGAAAGGAGAGGAGGCAAAAAAACAAAAAAAACGCCCTACGCCTGAGCAAAGAATGGATGCGGCAAAAGACATACGACGTGTACTGAAAAAAAGGGCGGAAGAAGCAGAAGAAGAAAACCGCAGCAAATTGACCATGCTAGCTGGTGTCAGCAGTATATTATGCATTGCTTGTCTTTTTATGGGGGTTAGTTTATTGAATAATATCAGCAGAGTTAGAAAGCTGGAAACTGAAATTGCTACTGTGCAAAGCTCTTACCATGCTATGGCGGAACAGCTGGAAGAAACACAAATGGTGTTTGCAGCACAGCAGGCACAACAGCAACAGCAGGAGAAGCTGAGAAAAGAGGCAGAGGAAAAGGCAGCACGAGAAAAACAAGAGGCAGAAAAAAAAGCCGCCGAAGACGCAGCAAAAGCAGAACAAGCGGCAAAAGAAAATGCTATACTTGGTACATATATCGTGGAAGAAGGGGACAGCCTCGGATATATCAGTCAAAAATTTTATGGGACAAGTGCAGGCATAAAAGACATCATGTTAGCTAATGGTATAAACGATGGAAATAAAATCATCTGCGGGCAAACACTGGTGATACCCAAAAGGTAGAAACAGTGGGAACAAGAGAAAATGGACTCTTGTTCCCTTCTGCAAATAAAAGTGGATTGAATAAGTAAAATAGTATTTGATAAAATGGGAATCAATTATTAAAAGGTATTATAATAAAGT
>DVLQ01000181.1 GCA_018715395.1 Candidatus Coprocola pullicola
ACTTCTTTTCTAATATCTTCTATGGTAATAAAATTTTGAGACTCTGTTTTTTGTTTTTCCATTTCTTTTTTCGTTTCTTGCATATCTTGTTTATGTATTTGCGTTATTTTTTCTTCTTTTTTTTGTTCTGATTTTTCCGTTTTATTTTCTTTTTTTGGCGGTTGTGCCAAAATAGCTTCCGCCGCCCTCAAATCTTTTTTTTCTTTTTCTTCTTGAAATTGTCTTTGCCAAGATACTTTTTCTTTAAAGTAGCCTGCCAAAGGTGCTGTCAAGCCATACCCTCCTTTTACAAGCAATGCCACTGTATGTAGTTGTTCTACACAAAAACAGCTTTGTCCAATTGCATCAGGGTCAAATTCCCATTTCAGCTCCCCTTTGCCATATTGGTCAACAAATATATTTCCACAAGAAACACCTCTCATGGCAGTTCCCATTCCTCCAATGACAAAAAACTCATAGGTTCTGTCATCTGCCAGTTTTTTCAGTCCTTGTACTGTAACAAAAAGCTTTCCTTTTTTGTTTTTCAATTCCATAATACAGCTTCCCCATGCAGGCTGTTGTCCCATAGAAAAACCGTTTAATTCTTGTCTTAACATAATAAATACTTTATCATATCGTCTATTATACATCTTATCAGTCCTCCTGCCATATACTACGATTCTGTTATTTTAAAATGATATAGCCAACAGCCCCTTATTGAAAGTACAATAAAATGAACTAAAACACTGTTTCTCCCAGAAAGGGGCTGTTACTATGCATAAATACAAAAATTACTTTTAAAGATTTTGTTATTTTTTGTTTCCATTGTTTTTCTCATTGCCTTTATCGTTATGGAAAAGATAAATATGGGTATCGAATCTTCTTTGGATATCATTTCTTATTTTTTTGTTTTATCCATAGCTATTCTTATTTATCTGGGCAACCATATGCTTCTGTTACAGGTGCTACATACTTTCCACGACAATCAAAACACTGGTTTTTATTTTAAAAAATTTTTCAGGTGTTCGCTATTATTTGTATCATTTTAATGATTGTATTTTTATTTTCATGTTAAGTTAACAGAATCTATACTACTATAAACTGTATGAATACAACAAAAAAAACAGAACTATTTTTTATCATAAACATGATCTATTGGATATATCATTTTTTCATATATCAACATAAACGTTTGTTTTTTGTATCAGCCTAATCTCTGGACTATGCCTTATTATTTTTTTGATTATTGTTTTTTGAGAGTATTACAGTATTTTTTACATTATATCTTTCCAAAATTATTTATTTTTGTATGTATTTTTTATTATAAAATTAGATATGACAATGCTTATATTTGTCATAATCTACAGTATTTTTTTCACTATTTTCTTTATATCTGTAAATTGTGATTCCATGCTGAAAATGTTATCTTTGTCATAATACACAAAATTATATATTCAGCATATGATTTTTTTCTACAAAAAAAGCAGTATGCTGCCATACCACTTCTTTTGCAAAAAATATTATGCTATTTATTTTCAATGTCATATTTGTTTTTTCTTTTTGCAATTTCATTTGTCAAAATACCAAATTGCTCCAATGTCAAAGCCTCTCCTCTAACTTTTTCTTCCAGACCTGCCGATTGTATCATTTGTATTAGCATTTCTTTTGTCAAGCCTAAATTTCCTTGATTATAAAGACTGTTTAGCAATGTTTTTCTTCTTTGACCAAAAGCGCATTTTACTATATGAAAAAACAATGCTTCATCTATCTGCTCAAAAATAGGTTCTTTTCTCAAATGCAATGTAATGACAGCAGACGCCACCTTTGGTTTGGGCATAAAGCAAGATGGCTGTACAATCATATCCATTTTTGTATGGCAATAATATTGCACTGCCACAGATAATGCGCCATACTCTTTCTCGCCCGCCTTTGCCTGCATACGTTGGGCTACTTCTTTTTGTACCATCACTGTAATACTTTCCACTTTTCTATGATTTTCCAATAAATCCATTAAAATGGGAGTTGTAATGTAATAAGGCAAATTTGCCACTACTTTAATAGGCTTTCCATCGTTTTCTTTTTCAATGATGTCATCTATATCCGTTTTTAAAATATCTTCATTTCGTATTTCAATATTATGATAATTTCCTACCGTTTTTTGTAATATAGGAATCAAATGACTGTCAATTTCGATTGCAATGACTTTTTTTGCTTTTTCTGCCAGTATCTGTGTCAAACTGCCAATACCCGGTCCAATTTCCAAAACACAATCCTTTTGCGTAATTTCTGCACTTTCTACTATATTTTCCAGTATATTGCTGTCAATCAAGAAGTTTTGTCCAAAATTTTTTTTAAAATAAAAACTGTTGGCTTGTATAATCTCTTTTGTTTTTGATGGTGTTGCAATTCTTTGTGTCATATTCCAATCCTTTCTGCACTTTTTTACAGATTATACACTCTCTTGTTCTATAAAACAATAGCATTTCAGCAAAAAAGGGGCTTTTCTCTCAGAAAAACCCCTTTTAGTAAAGTTATAAAAAGGAAAAATACTTTTTGATAACTTCTTAAAACATTCTAATATCTTCAACTGATATTTTTGTTATTCCATCTCATTCATATCTCCTACCACAACATCTAATTTTACAGAAGTTTCTCCATCTCTAATCACATATACTTCCGTAGTTTCTCCTATATCTAATTTTTCCAATGCCTCTGACAAATCATCTGTATTCATAATTTTTTTGCCATTTACTTCTATAATGATATCGCCTGCTTGCATACCGGCTTGGTCAGCGCTGGCATTTGGAATGACTTGACGTACCAATACGCCTACTGGTAAACGATATAAATTAGCCATTTCTCCGGAAAGGTCTTGTACATAAATGCCTAATCCTGGTTTTGGTACAGTACCCTCTGTTAAAAGTATATCTGCTAATTCTTTTACTCTATTGCTTGGAATGGCATATCCAATACCCTCTACTCCCTCGGCGCCATTACCGGAAGTAGATTTTGCTGTGTTGATACCGATTACTTCTCCAAAAGCATTCACCAATGCACCGCCGCTATTGCCTTGGTTGATGGCTGCATTTGTCTGCAATACATCTTTTAATTCACTGCCTTGTACAGAAACATCTTTACCTATTGCACTAATCATACCATCTGTTGCTGTCAATCCTTCTCCTAATGCATTACCAATGGCATAAACGTCATCTCCTACTTCTACAACGTCAGAATCCCCAAACACTGCCACTGTAATCTCTTTTACACCTGCTTTTTCCAAATCTGCTTTTGAAACTGTCAGTACTGCAATCTCTGCTTCTCTATCAGTGCCGACAACAGTTGCTTGCACTGTCTTATCAGAATCAAATGTTGCAGAAACCTCTGTTGCACCTTGTATTACATGGTTATTTGTCACAATACCTACTTTTTCATCATCTTCATAAAACACAACGCCACTGCCTGCTCCACTGCCTTCTATTCGACCAAAAAAGGATTGTGCTTCAATGGTTGTAGAAATACTTACTACGGAAGGCATTACTGTTTTTATGACGTCTTTTTTGCTTAATGTCGTACTGGAAACTGCTGTTGCAGACGGCGCTGTACTAACAGGCGCTGTCGAAGCATCAGAAGACAAAGGCTTTGAAAAATAGTTTTGTGACCATCCTAGTCCTACGCCAAAGCTGCCTCCACCGGCTATGCTTACAATCAGACATGTAGCAATATATTTCATCCAAGGACGATGTTTCTTTTCTGCTTTTTTCACTTGTTCATGATAATAATGCTTTTCTTCTCTATGTCCTTGCACAATATTTGGTTGTTCCTGTTTTTGCATATTTTCATCTATTGTTCTATTTTCATCATCTAACATATTTATTCCTCCTGTCACACATTTTTTATTTATATGACTTTATTCTTCTTTCTATGACTAAGAGTATACTCCTGATGTTTGAATAAAATATGAATGATGGGTAAATAAATTTTTAATTATCATAATTTTATTAAAAAAGCCTCTTATTATCAAAATAAGAGACTTTTTTTTTATAATACCATATTTAAAAAATCCTGTGTTCTTTTATTTTGCGGGTTCCCAAACACTTCTTCTGGAGTACCTTCTTCTATAATATAACCTCCGTCCATAAATATAACCCTGTCAGCCACTTCTCTGGCAAACCCCATTTCGTGTGTTACCACAATCATTGTCATACCATCTTCTGCCAACTTTTTCATAACATTGAGTACCTCTCCCACCATTTCAGGGTCTAATGCTGAAGTAGGTTCGTCAAAAAGCATGACGTCTGGCTGCATTGCCAAAGCCCTTGCAATGGCCACTCTTTGCTGTTGACCGCCGGAAAGCTGTGCCGGAAAAGCATTTGCCTTTTCTTCCAATCCTACGCTTTTGAGCAGTTCCATGCCTTTTTTTCTGGCTTGCTCTTTTGTCATTTTCTTACGGTCCACAGGAGCCAACATAATGTTATCAATCACAGAAAGATGTGGAAAGAGATTAAATTGTTGAAAAACCATACCGATATTTTCTCTGATTTTATTAATATCAGCTTTTTTATCAGTCAAATTATAATCATCTACAATAATAGTACCTCCTGTAGGTTCTTCTAAAAAATTTAGACAGCGTAAAAAAGTACTTTTGCCTGAGCCGGAAGGACCTATCAAGCAAACAACTTCTCCTTCATGTACTTCCATATTAATGTGTTTTAATACTTCCAAATCTCCAAAGCTTTTCTGCAATCCTTCAGCCTTTACTTTTACCACTGGAAAGTCTCCTTTCTATGATTTGAGATATCTTTGTCAAAACCATGACAACAATGAAATATGCAATTGCAACCATAGCATATACTTCAAAACCTTTAAATGTTCTGGAAACAATCAATGTACCTTGTCTCATCAACTCTCCAACGCCAATTACCGAAAGGATAGAAGTATCTTTCAATGTAATAATAAACTGATTGACAACAGACGGAATGACAATACGTATTGCCTGAGGAATAATAACCTTTCCCATAGCCACATGATAAGGAAGTCCAAGGCTTCTTGCCGCTTCCATCTGTCCTTTGTTTACAGCAGAAATACCGCTTCTAAAAATTTCAGATAAATATGCACCTGCATTTAATGTCAAAACAATTACACTGGCCCAAAAAGAGTCAATCTTTATGCCCATTGCAGATGTAATCCCAAAATACAAAAAGTATGCCTGTACCATCAGCGGCGTACCACGAATGATACTTAAATAAATGGTAGCAATCCAGTTTAAAGGTTTCCATTTTGAAATTTTAAAAAAACAGGATATCATACCAATAATAATAGCAAACAACAATGAAAGTATTGTAAGCTGGAGGGTGATTACAAGACCTTCAAGCAGTCTAGGCAAACTTTGTAAAAAAAGCGTATAAAAATTCATAGTCCATTACTCCTAGCAATTCATTACTTTGTGTAGCTGTCTACGATTTCTTGGTATTTTCCACTTTCTTTAATATTTGCCAAACCATCGTTGAACATCTGTAATAATTCTGCATTTTCTCCTTTTGCTACTGCAAAACCATAGGAATTTCCGGCTTCTTGTTTATCATTTAATTTTAATGCAAGCCCTTGTTTAATACCATATGCAATCACTGGATAATCTTCAAAACAAGCTACAGAATTTCCTACTAATACATCCTGATACATACTGTTGGAATCGTCAAAAGCTACCATTTCAAAGCCGTATTGGTCTTTTATACTCTCTGCAAAGTTATAGCCTTCTGTTCCAACCTTCACAGCCACTTTTTTTCCGGCTAAATCTTCATAAGAAGTAATATCTTCATTCTCTGCCGCAACTGCCATTACCACTGCTGAATCATAATATGGATCAGAAAAATCATGTTCTGCTTTTCTTTCTTCTGTAATACTCATGCCTGCAATCACACCATCAGCCTGTCCGGCTTTTACAGCCTGCACAGCGGCATTAAAGCCAAGCACTTGCCAGTTTACTTCAAAACCTTGGTCTTGTGCTATGGCCTCCATAAGGTCGATATCAATGCCTACAAAATCTCCGTTTTCATCTGAAAATTCAAATGGAGCAAATGTTGTATCTGTTGCAATATTGTAAGTTTTTACATCTGATGTTGTACCTTCTGTGGTTGTCTGTGTACTGTCAGTAGTATCTGTTGTTGTAGTTTGTGTTGTACTACTACAGCCTGCTACTGCCATAGCCATTGTTAAAGATAATGCAATCGCTGTTACTGATTTAAAAAATTTCATATTCTCAATCTCCTTTTTTCTTTATTTTACATCAAAAAAGCAAATTTGTCCCTCCACAAAATACTTCCTGATTTTCATGTAAAATACCATACTCTTTTATTATAGATGTTTCTTTTGTCCTACACAAGAGTAAATTTTTAAAAATCACTGTTTTTTCATAAATTTCATCAAAATTTGCACTAGTTTTAATAAAAATATATCTATAATCAAAAAATCATTCTTCAAAAAAACTTACTATAGAACTAGATCCAAGACGTTCTGCTCCCAAGTATAAAAATTCTTGTGCCTCTGCAATATTTTTGATTCCTCCGGCCGCTTTGATTTTAACATTTTTTGATACATTTTCTGAAAACAGGCGAATATCGTCTTTTGTTGCGCCTCCGCTGCCAAAACCTGTACTTGTTTTAATAAACTCTGCCCCGGACTGACTGACCACATGACAGAGCTTTTTCTTTTCTTGCTGTGTCAAATAACATGTTTCAATAATCACTTTTAATATATGACTGCCACAAGCTTTTTTGATCTCTTTTATTTCTTTTTCTACTTCATCAAAAAGCCCTTCTTTGACCCAGCCTAAATTGATAACCATATCAATTTCATCAGCTCCATTTTCAATGGCGTCTTTTGTTTCAAAAACCTTTACGGCAGTTGTCTGATAACCATTGGGAAATCCTATCACAGTGCAAATAGCAACCTGACCATTTACAAACTCTGTCGCTTGTTTTACATAACATGGAGGAATACAGATAGACGCGGTTTTTTGTGCAATACCCTCTTGGCAGATTTTTTGTATCTGCTGCCATGTGGCTGTTTGTTTTAATAATGTATGGTCAACATGACAAAGAATTTCTTCTTTTTTCAAAGCCATTTTTCTTTCCCTCCCCTTTCTCTTTTTTGATAAACATACTGATATAGTATACCACAATTTAAAAAAAATCACAACTTCCTTCTAAAAAAATGCCTAGTTGATGGTTTTTCCTATGTAAACATAGCCCTTTGTTCTTGGCTTATATATAAACGTATATCCTAATATTTTAACTACATCTGTATCACTGTTTGCCCTTAATTTGAGTGTTAGCTGTTCTCCTAATGGTTCTTTTTTTAATGGATTATATATATATTATCTATATTTTTTTGCCGCCATATCATAACCTCTACACTAAAATTACCACATTGGTATTTCAAGGATATATCGTACTTTCCATTTCAAATAACTTAATACACTCTCATTTTAAGCAGTATCGCTATGGGCATATATACATAATCTAGATATACTTCTGCCTTTGGTATATTCACTCTTCGTATTATAAAGTAGTAGTGTTTATAGACCCTCTCCAAGGTCTGTATGCTATACTATTGGAGATACTGTGGACTGTTTTTTACTCCTACCTCTTGATGGTTTTGGAAAAGCTACAACCACAGTCTCTTTGTATATTTGTTGAACAGTTAGATACTGCATGACGATTTATTTAGAACGAGGTTACAATCGCAAAAAGCACCCATGGTTCTAAACAGTATCAAAATTTTAGTCAAGGGAGTATTTTTATGATTTATGTTGGAATTGATGTTGCTAAGGATAAGCTCGACTGCTTTATTGCTAACTCCAATGTAGAAGTGTTTATTCAAATCTTTTTATCTCTAACAATCGTGAAGGCTTTGAAACCTTATTTCAAAGAATTAAGTTCGTATCAGATGATTGAAATAAAGTAAAAGTAGGACTGGAAGCCACCGGACACTACAGTTACAATCTTTTGGAATTTCTTCTTGATAAAGAGTTACTAACCTACGTTATTAATCCGTTACATACCAATCTTTACAGAAAAAGTCTAAGCCTTAGAAAGACGAAAACGCATAAACTGAATTCCTGTATCATTGTTGCTATGATGATGTCTGATGTGAACTTGAAGTCCTATTCAGACACATCTTACCACAACAAAGAACTCAAGTCACTAACTCATTATCATTTTGATAAAGTAAAAGAACGAGCTAAACTAAAAACTTCTATTTCCAGACTGATAAACATCCTTTTTCCAGAACTGGAAAAACTGGTTTCTACACTCCATATGGGACTTCTGTATGCACTTTACTTGCTGAATTTCCCATATGGCATTGCATAACCTTACAAGACCGGAAAATCTCCTTTCTGAAAGCTTGAAATATCATTATGGCAAGGATACTGCCAATCTTTTCAGCGAAACTGCTAGAAATTCCATTGGCTCTGTTATGCCTGCAAAATCTCTGGAACTGAAGCATACCATCAAACTTATTCAGTATGATGAAATGGAGGCAGCAATTAAACACATCATAGATAAAGAAGTCAAAACTCCTATCCTCACCATTCCCATTCCCAGTATCAGTTAGCTATGATGATTGCGAGAATTGGTGATTTCAACCGTTTTGATTGTGCGGATAAGATACTTGCATATGCAGCAATGTCTTCATCTACTTATCAGTCGCAGCAATTGAATAACTGTTATTGCCATATGGAAAAATGTGGTTCTAAATATCGTCGGTATGCTCTTTACAATGCCACCAAATATGTCTATCACCGGAATGAATCTTTCAGCATATATCTTAAAAAGAAACGCGCTGGAGTAAAACATTACAATATAGCTTTATACCATGCCACAAAAAAACTTGTGCATCTGATTTTTGCAGTGGAAAAATCTCATCAGCCATACATATCGGCAACTTAACTTATTTTGTAAATATCTGCTTTTAGAACACCTGTAAAGAGGCTCTTATTGTCATGCAGTTTTCGAGGTTCCAATATACCTGAAATGCATTTCTGTAATTCATTCAAAATTTCTCTATTTTAGACTTGACTTTTAATAGTTAGTCTTTCTGCTTACACAATATTTCCCCTATTGTTTTCATAAAACAATTTTCTACTATATTTTGGAACAATTACTATGTGATATTTACAATTCCATTTTGTATGCCATAAACTATGTCCCATATCACTTCTATCTCAACATCGGAAGGCTTTTTTGAACCACCCATCCAATGGGTAGTTTTCTTTATACAAAAAGACATATATTAAAAAGTATATGGTTCAGATTGTTTCCATAAAATATATTTTTACAAATCTAATATAGTGCAAAGGCTTGGAAAACAAACATTTCCCAAATAGAATCCTCAGTTGCAATTTACTTCCAACAGAAAAAACAGTAGGTTTCAAATTATTTATGACCATGGAACCCACTGTTTATACTTCTGTCTACTCCTCAAAGACCCGAATGAAATGAGTCTTTGAAAAAGAACTCTCTACTTTGTCCACATCCTCAGACTTATACTAAAAAGTTATATGTTTCAAACTGTCAATAAAGTTCTTTTTATTAGAGCGTATCTAAAAAGTGAAAAGTACACAAAAGTCTATTATATGTTATAGTAATACCGAATAGGAGATGATAGACATGGCAAAACGATATAAACTCAGCAATTCAGAATGGGAACGCATTGCTGAGTTTTTTCCGGTATCCAAAACAGGACGTTTCAATGCAATTATGTGGCTTGCCAGCAGTGGTTCTGCATGGGAAGACGATATCTTCCTTACCAAAGTGTTTACAGTAGATTCTGCAAATGGCGAGATGATGATACTTTAGAAACTGTTTTTCACATTTTAAACGCTGATGCTGATTTAGAAAATCTTAACATTGACAGTACCCATATCAAAGCACATCCACAAAGTGCAGGAGCTAAAAAAGGGCTTTAAATTCAGAATACAATCAATTTATTAGTACAAGTCGTGGCGGAAAAAATACCAAAATTTATGCCATTGTGGATGAATTAGGTAACCCCATTTCATTTCTGCTGTCCGGCGGTCAAATCCATGATAGTAACATCACCCTCTATCGGCTTGAAACAATAGATATTCATGGTAGTCGTATTATGGCTGATAGAGCATATGGTTGCGAAGAAATCCGTCAATACATTATACAATATCATGCTACCTGTGTGATACCGCCCAAACGCAATACAAAAAAACATGGTTTATGGATTGGCATCTTTATAAGCAACGACATTTGGTTGAATGTTTTTTTCATAAACTTAAACAGTTTCGTCGTATTGTTACTAAATATGATAAGTTAGCCTCTTCCTTTTTTGCTTTTATTCATATTGCTGCAATTGCCATCTTGTTAAAATGATGAATACATAGGACTTTTCAGATACATCCTAGTTAAAGCTTGGTAAATTCATTCTATATACTAAGACCATAGAATTTTACCTAACAAAGACAGAAAAATTATATTGTATCACCCTGAAATATCATTTAAAGATTTCCTTAATTTTTCAGTAAACTTATTAATTGATTTTTTAAATCCTTTACAAATTGTTCTAAATCTTTATATTTAATATTAAATTTATATCCTACCGAATATCCTGATTGAGGTATAGGCATACAAGCAGCATTCACCCATATCTCAGTATGAATAATCAAGTCTTCAAAATAGTCATCTGTATTCTGAAAACTAATTTCAAACTCATTTTCTGAACCACAATAACTAACTATCTGATACTCGTTAGTTGTATTTCGTTCATCAAGAACTTTTTGCATTTTATTCAAAAAGCATTTTAGCCCTTCTAAACTAAATGACATATCATCAAGTATATATTGGTTTGCTCCCACTGTCAAACTAAGTTTATATGGAATCCAATTTAGATAATCCTCTTGGTTTTTTTCATATATAAATCCCTTTCCATCATGTAAATTTAATTCTAACTCTATTGTTGATTTATCACAATAATTTTTAAGTATAAACATTTTATCCTCCTAATACATCGGTATTGTTGAATACCCACCTTGATTGTGTAACATACGCTTCACTGCATCCATATCTTTTAATATATTTGCTATTCCCTTTTTTCCATTACCTCCAATTACAGATATTATGCTCTTTCCATTTTTATCTATAATGACAACATCATAACCATATGACTGTTTTTTTATATAAGCAGTTCTACCTCCCGGCTGATATAATTTTTCTGTCCAGCTATTAATAATGTTATCTATGTCTTGAGGTAAATATCCTCTTTTAGTTGCTTGTTCAGCACCATGGATAGTAATTTTTTTCTCCTGGTGTAGTATCTCCCACTTTAATTTTAGTCTTATAAGCTTCCTTAAGAACACTACTATCCTCTAAAGCATTCTCTTTCTTAACAGGTTCCTTGGACAAATCCTCTGCCGTATCCGCCATTTCTTTTTTAGTAGTATTTTCAGCGACTTCTTCAGTAACTTTTGTTTTGACTATTTTTTCGACAGCTTCTCCGGCAACTTCTCTCTTTACTGTCTTTTCGATGGCTTCTTCAGCAACGTCATCTACAGTATTTTTCAAATTCCATATTTCTCTGCCTCCTGCCACAATGCCAAGAGAAGTATCAAATTGGATACCATTTTCTAAAACATCTTTTCCCAACTGCACTAGATTCTTTCCAATATTGGGCAATGCTTTTACCAAAAGCACCATATCCGCGGCGGAGAATATTTCCCATAAAGA
>DVLQ01000182.1 GCA_018715395.1 Candidatus Coprocola pullicola
TTTAGGCTTGAACACCATTATTTTACAACAAGGACGATGCTTTTTGCTTAAGCTTTCATCTCACCCGCAGAGCGGGCGGTTGTTAAAGGCTGCTCCGCAGCCTTTGGTACTAAAGTAATAATCAGAACCACCGGCTTAGCCGGTGGTCATGATTTGAATCATTTTTATTTCTTAAAGACAATCATTTATTTTAACTTATGAAGATATTTTTCTTTCGTTGCCAATCCGCCTCTAATATGACGTTCTGCTTTATTAATTTCCAGTACTCGTCGTACATCCTTTGCCAAATCCGGATTAATTTTTTCTACACGGTCTGTAATGTCCTTATGCACTGTACTTTTACTAATTCCAAATTTTTTTGCTGTTTCTCGCACCGTTGCATTGGAATGTATCATAAAGTTTGCAATCTCAATGGCTCTTTCTTCTATATATGTCTTCAAGAATCAGCACTCCTCTATACCTTAATCATTTTTATGTATATGCTAAAAAATGAAATAATATGAGGAGTAATTTTATTGATTTTTGTAGATTATCCTATTTTATCAAATGCTTGTTCCAAATCATCAATGATATCGTCAATATGCTCTGTACCAATGGAAAGACGTATTGTTGTTGGCGTTATTGCACAGGCTTTTAATTGCTCATCTGTCATTTGAGAATGGGTAGTGCCTGCCGGATTGATAACAAGAGATTTTACATCAGCCACATTTGCCAAAAGAGAGAACAATTTTAAGTTATCTACAAAACGATTGGCATCTTCTCTTGTGCCCTTTATTTCAATTGTAAATATAGAAGCGCCTCCCTTTGGCAAATATTTTTTATACAAATTATAATAAGGACTGCTTGGCAAAGAAGGATGATTCACCTTTGCTACCTTTGGGTGTTGAGAAAGGTATTCTACTACCTTCAATGTATTTTCCACATGCCGCTGCACACGAAGAGAGAGCGTTTCCAGTCCTTGTAAAAACAAAAAGGAATGCAACGGACTTAAACAAGCTCCTGTATCTCGCAAAAGCACCACTCTAGCTCTTGTAATATAAGCCGCTTTGCCCGCCGCCTTTGTAAAACTAATACCATGATAGCTAGGATCCGGTTCTACCAGATGTTTAAACTTTCCACTGGCTTGCCAATCAAAATTTCCACTATCTACAATCACACCGCCTATAGAAGTGCCATGACCGCCAATAAATTTGGTAGCAGAGTGCACCACAATATCTGCGCCATGTTCAAAAGGTCTCATAAGATAGGGTGTTGCAAATGTACTGTCTACAATCAGAGGAATTTTATGAGCATGGGCAATTTCTGCCACTTTTTCTATATCAATCATATTCGCATTTGGATTTCCTATAGACTCTATGTATATTAGTTTTGTATTTGGCTGTATCGCTTTTTTAAAATTAGATACATCATCCGGATCAACAAAAGTTGTTGTGATACCGCTTTTTGGAAGTGTATGGGCAAATAAATTAAACGTACCGCCATAGACAGTTGCAGCCGAAACGATATGGTCGTTCATTTGAGCAATGTTTTGTACTGCATAAGTCACAGCCGCAGACCCGGAAGAAAGCGCTAAAGCGCCCACGCCTCCTTCTAAAGCATTGATACGAGCTTCAAAAACATCTGTAGTAGGATTCATCATACGGCTATAAATATTTCCTTCTTCTTTCAAATCAAATAAATTTGCGGCATGCTGACAACTGTCAAATACATAAGATGTTGTTTGATAAATGGGCACTGCCCTTGCATGGGTTGTGGGGTCGGCAATCTCTTGTCCTGCATGAAGCTGCAAAGTCTCAAAACGATAAGAATTTTTCATAAAAGACCTCCTTTATTTTGTTATTTTAGGGCTGCAAAAAATCTGTTTTGTTCTATAAATAACACAATGCAGATTTCTTTTTTCTATCATACAGCCTATTATATAAACAGATAAAAATCACTTTATTATTTTATCATAAAACGACAAAAAAGAGAAAAAATTTTTTCAAAAAAATAAAAATATGTTAAAATAAAAATATTCTCAAATGTATCTACTGAAGTTTGCTCATTTAATATAAAAATACAGACAAAAATTTTAAAAATGTCATTTCAAAAAAGAGCATACAAATAAAAACCTGTGTTTTGTCTATTCTTAAGAATATACAATGCCTGAAACACAAGCAAATTCTTTTCCATACAAATAACAATGGCTATGAATAAAAGAATACTGGAACAGAAAATGAGAAAAACAATGAGGATAGGAAATAACAAAGTCTTTAAAAGTAATTTTTCTATTTATGCATAGTAACAGCTCCTTTTTGAGAAAAAATATTTTTGTTTCCATGTTTATTGTACTTTCAATAAGAAGCTGTTTTCTATAGTATTTTAACATAACAGAATCATCTAATGCCAAAGGAGGAATGAAAATGAATTTTGGATTTATTGGCGCTGGAAATATGGTAAGCGCTATTGTCAAAGGTATGACAATTGGTACAAAAAGTTATGAGGGAAGCTGTATTTATATCACAAGCAAATCTGGTACGTCCGCACAAGAACTGGCAAAAATCACTTCTGCAAATTACTGCAAAAATGCACAAGAAGTGATTTCTTTTTCAGATGTACTGATACTGGGAGTAAAACCTCATGTACTATCAGAAATTTTGCCACAATTAAAAAAAGAAATTGATGAAAAAAAACCGCTTATTATATCTATAGCCGCCGGAAAAACACTGGAATATTTAGCAAGTTTTTTACAGCCAGAAACACCTATCATTAGAGTGATGCCAAACATCAATGCCAAAATCGGGGCTTCTACAACAGGTATCTGCAAAAATGCCTTTGTAACAGAAAAACAGCTTACAACCGCAAAAAACATATTTTCAACAATAGGTAGTATAACAGAAATTTCAGAAGAACAATTTTCTATATTTAGCGTACTGGGAGGCGCTTCTGTAGCATTTGCTTATTTATATATAGACGCTCTTTCACGGGCTGCACTAAAAGCAGGCATGCCAAAAAAACAGGCATTAGAAATAACATCTCAAACTGTGTTGGGCAGTGCAAAAATGATATTGGAAAGCAAAGAACAGCCTTGGTCACTGATAGACCAAGTATGCTCTCCGGGAGGTACTACAATAGAGGGGATTTGTACTCTGGAAGAAAACGGATTTGAAAGCACTTTGGTAAAAGCCTTTGATGCTGTATTAAACAAAGATAAATGGATTGGTGAAAAAAAATAATGTTTTTTGAAATACTGCATAATCTTGCAATTTTTTTGTTAAAATAAACAATAGCAGTATCTTTATAATGTACTTATTTTAATACAATTTTAATTTTGTCATAAAGTTGTTCTTTTTTCCTAAAAAAAGAACAACTTTCATTTTGTCACTAATTTCAATCTATACGATATGTAAAAAAATTATCGTGTCTAATTATACAATATCACAAAAAATACAGTGTTTTTGATAAAATAATAATATACCAATAAAATATATTATAAAAATACAGTGTTTTTTTTATAAAAACTGCTTATTTTTTTTATAAAAAAGATATATTCTTTAAAAATGTCACTATCTATTCTTGCCAAATGTGCTATATGAATCAGTTGAAAAACAGATTGTTTTATAAGATAATAATGTTATCGAAAGGTTGGTTTTTAAAAATGTCACCATCAAAAAGTAATATAACCAAAAAAAAAGGATTGACTGCAAGACAAAAAGCCATCATTGAGATTTTAACAAAATTTACAGCAACAAATCCTGTTACCATTTCTGCCATTTCAGAAAAATTAAAATTAAGTTCTCGTACTATACTAAGAGAAATGCCTGAAATTGAAAACTGGCTTTGTGAAAATCAGTTTAAATTTATCCGAAAGCCGGGCGTCGGACTTGTATTGGAAGAAAGCCTTGAAAATCAAAAAAAGATATTAGAATTATTAGATGTAGAAACTGTAGAAAAGATTTATTCCAAAGAAGAAAGAAGGAAGCTTCTTTTGGGAGAACTTCTTGCTGGCAAAGAACCTAGAAAATCTTTTTATTTTACATCAAAATTTAAAATATCAGAAGGTACGCTTAGCAATGATTTAGATGTGCTAGGCAAATGGCTTGCTGCATATAACATCAAAATTATACGAAAACAAGGACTTGGCATTTATCTAGAAGCAACAGAAGAAAATTATAGGCAGGCTATTGCAAACGTAGTTTATGATTTTATGGAAGAAAAAGAAATACTCAGCCTGTTAAAGGGGCATCATTCTGCCGAAGACGCCCCAAAAATAGAGGTTTATACTCGTAATAGGCTTTTACATTTTCTTGACGACGCTATTGTAAAAACAGTAGAGGAGCTTTTGAACCAAGCAGAAAAAAAGCTAAAAATCAAATATACCGATAGTGCTTACATCGGCTTAGTTGTTCACATTTCCCTTGCTGTCAAAAGAATACAAAATTTAGAAAAAATAGAAATGCAACAGCAAAAGCTGCAAAAACTGCTACTGACTCCGGAATCTTCTGTAGCAAAAGAAATTGCAAAGGGGCTTTCAGAAACATTTCATATAGAAATCCCTTTAGATGAAATTGGGTTTATCACAATGCACCTACTGAGTGCCAAAACATGGTTTTTAGAAAATGATATGGAAATAAATACACAAAAAAATAGTATCAGACAGCTGGTAAAGGATATGGTTCATCTTGTAGAGCAGCAATTGGGGATTTCGTTAAAAGAGAACGAAGAGCTTTATGAAGATTTAACACAGCACATATTGCCTGTTGTCAGCCGTTTATCTATGAATGTTCATATCAAAAATACGCAACTGCAAACCATAAAACAAAACTACAAAGATATTTTTCAAGCCACAGCACAAGCTTGTGAATTGCTGAAAAAAACAGCAAATGTAGATTCTGTGCCGGAGGCGGAAATCGCTTTTATTGCCATGCATTTTTGTGCGGCAGTAGAAAAGCTTCATTCCAAAGAAAAACAATTTTTGATTGCTGTAGTCTGTCCCACAGGAATGGGAACTTCCCGTATGTTGGCGGCCAATTTAAAAAAATCCTTTTACAATTTAGAAATTTGTTATATTTTATCTGCATTGCATATTGATACACAAAAGCTGACAGAAGATGGTATTGATTTTATTGTTTCAACTGTAGAATTAGATATTGACTATACTTATGCTTGCGTCAGCCCTGTGTTGATGGAACAAGACAAATTACTTTTGACAAACATCATGAAGACATTGCAAAAAACCAAAACATTAAAATCTACTGCTCTAAAACAAAAAAATCTCAAAAAATATACTACAAAAAAAGATATCGCATATATCACAAAAATAGGAACAGAAATCATAGAATTATTAGAAAATATCAGATTTTTTATGTTACAGCAAGTAAACGCCATAGAAGACATTCTTCCTTTGGCCGGTAAACTCTTTACAAAAGAAAAAGAAATAGCAGATAGTGTCACAAAAACATTACTTCAAAGAGAAATGCAGGCTCAAACTTATATTTCTAATTTAGAAATTATGCTTTTTCACTGCAAAACACAAGCTGTAAAGCATTGTCGCTTTGGTTATATTGGGCTGAGAGAACCTTTCTTCCCAAAAAAACATACCGGATTAGTAAGAGGAGCGGTTGTTATGTTGGCACCTGAAAAAGAACCTATCTGTCTGCAAACTATGAGTGCAGTCAGCGGCGCTCTTATTGAAAACAAAGAATTGATAAAGTATTTACATAGTGTTGACCAAAACGCTTTTGTAACAGAACTCGAACGCTGCCTTGGAAAATACTACGAAAATACTTTACAAAATCTGTATCATCCACAAAAAATTTTATAACACAGCAAGGGATTTCGGTTATACAAAATATTGCTGTAAAGCACTCCTGTTTTGCCTGCAATATTACAATCACAAAATCTATGATAAAAGATTCTGTTAACTTAACATAAAAATGCAGAAATTTGGCATAAATATATTTTTGATATCCATCATCATCTTTCCTACACTGATAAAGGCAATGACAAAAACAATGAAGAGAAGAAATAGTAAAATCTTTAAAAGTAATTTTTATATTTATGCATAGCAACAGCTTTTTTCTGGAAGAAAATATTTTTATTTTCATTTTATTGTACTTTTAATAAGGGGCTGTTGTTCATATCATTTTAACGTAACAGAATCTTATAAAAAAGGAGGAAAAATAATATGAAAACCGCAGTTCAAAAGTTTGGTAAATTTTTGAGCGCAATGGTTATGCCGAACATTGGCGCATTTATTGCATGGGGATTTATCACTGCATTATTTATTGAAGCCGGTTGGTTTCCAAATGAAAGAATCGCAAGTATCCAAACGCCTATGCTAACCTATTTACTACCTATTTTGATTGCTTATCAAGGCGGTAAAATGGTTGGCGGCGACAGAGGCGGCGTAATGGGCGCCATTGCTACAGTAGGCGTTATCGCCGGTACAGACTCTGTTATGCTTATTGGCGGTATGGCAATGGGTCCTTTTGCCGGTTTTATGATTAAAAAATTTGATAAAGCAGTAGAAGGCAAAATTCCTGCCGGTTTTGAAATGCTTGTAAACAATTTTTCTGTGGGTATCATTGGTATGATACTTGCAATATTCGGATATTATATAATCGGTCCTGTTATGGCTGCAATATTGGCGTTCCTTTCAGGAGGCGTTGCAATACTAATCCAAAACAAATTGCTTCCATTGGTTGCCATATTCATTGAACCGGCAAAAGTATTGTTCTTAAACAATGCTATCAACCATGGTATTTTTACACCTATTGGTACAGAACAGGCATTGGAAACAGGAAAATCTATTATGTATATGATTGAAGCAAACCCTGGTCCCGGTTTGGGCGTATTGTTGGCATATTGGGCGTTTGCCAAAGACAAAGTAACAAAGTCTTCCGCTCCGGGTGCAGTCATCATTCACTTTTTTGGCGGTATTCATGAAATCTATTTCCCATACATTCTTATGAATCCTGTGATATTGATTGCTCCGATTTGCGCATCTGTTGTGACTATTTTCTTTTACTCTTTAATGGGCGCCGGTTTAGTAAGTCCTGCTTCTCCCGGTTCTATTATCGCATTTTTGGCCGTTGCTCCAAAAGGAGAACAACTCATTGTATTGGCGGGCGTACTCATTGCCACAGTCATCTCTTTCTTAGTGGCTTCTCCTATTGTAAAAATGGCGGGAAGTAAAAACTTAGATGATGCAACAGAACAAATGAAAAGCATGAAAGCAGAAGCAAAGGGCACAGCAGTACCTACCGAGGATGTAAAAATCAGCGTAGAAATCAAAAAAATCGTATTTTCTTGTGACGCCGGAATGGGCTCCAGCGCTATGGGCGCTACAAAATTTAGAAACAGAATCAAACCTTTAAACTTAGGCATTACTGTTATCAACACTTCTGTTGATAATGTACCAAGCGATGCAGACATTGTTGTTTGCCAGGAAGTACTGCAAGAAAGAGCAAAAACTTCTGCTCCACAGGCGCAACTGATTACAATAGCAAACTTCCTGCAAGACGCTAATTTAGACGCTTTATATCAATCTCTTGCAGAAAAAGCAAACGGCGTTGTATCTGCTCCTGAAAAAGAAGCTGTTTCTACAGTAGTTGAGCAAACAGAATCTGCAAAACAAACTGTTATTGTAAAAGAAGGTATCAAAACAGGGCTTAGTAGCGTAACAAAAGAAGAAGCCATTGATGCAGCAGGAAAATTGCTTTATGAATTAGGATATGTAAATGAAAACTATATACCGGCTATGCAGGAAAGAGAAAAAACTGTCAGCACATACATGGGACTTGGCGTAGCCATTCCTCACGGCACTTCTGAAGCAAAAGGAGAAGTAAAGAAAACAGGTATTGTTATGCTGCAATATCCCGAGGGCGTATCTTTTGGGGAAGAAAAAGCATATCTTGTATTCGGCATTGCCGGTATCGGCGATGAGCATCTTGATTTGCTTGCAAAAATAGGTGGTATCATTGAAGATGAAGCACAGCTGGAAAAATTGAAAACAGCAACTGACCCAGAAGAAATTTTGGCAATGTTTGAGTAAAAAATTTCATTCCCCCCCTTTTTAAGGGGGGATAAAGCATATGGTAAAAAGGAGGAACCTCAAATGAAAAAGGCAATACAATTTGGCGCAGGTAATATTGGAAGAGGCTTTATTGGCGCATTATTAGAAGAAGCAGGCTATCATGTAGTATTTGCAGACGTCAACAAAGAGATTATCCATAAAATAAATGAAGACAAATGCTACACAGTGCATATTATGGACGTGCAATGCAGTGAAATGAAAATTACAAACATTTCCGGCATAGATTCTACAACTGACGCTGTTTTAGATGAAATCAAACAAGCCCAAATGATTACAACAGCCGTTGGCTTAACCATACTTCCTCGTATTGCGCCAACCATTGCAAAGGGTATTTCTTTGCGTCAGCAATCCGGTGTAGAAAGTTATTTAAACATCATTGCCTGCGAAAACGCCATTAAAGCCAGCTCTCAATTAAAACAAGCTGTGTATGAACAATTAGATGAGGCAACAAAACAATATGCTGATAAATATGTTGGTTTTCCTGATTGCTCCGTTGACAGAATCGTGCCTCCTGTAAAAAGTGAAAACTTTATTGACGTTGTTGTAGAAAATTATTATGAGTGGAATGTGGAACAAGCTGCCTTTAAAGGAGAAATTCCCGCAATAAAAGGCATGAATTTGGCAGATAATTTGATGGCTTATATTGAAAGAAAACTTTTTACATTAAATACAGGTCATTGTATCACTTCTTATTTAGGATTTTTAAAGGGATATGCAACAATAGATGAAAGCATTGCAGATGAAAAAATTTATAACATTGTAAAATCTGCTATGACAGAAAGCGGTAATGGTTTAATTAAAAAATATGGCTTTGATAAAGAAGCACATATGAAATATATTGACAAAATCATTGGTCGTTTTAAAAACCCTTACTTAAAAGACGATGTAGCCAGAGTAGGAAGAGAGCCTATTCGAAAATTAAGCCCAAGCGACAGACTGATAAAACCTCTTATGACAGCCATTGAATATGGTTTACCTGTAGATAACATCATCATTGGCATTGGCGCTGCACTTCATTATGACAATACTGCTGATAAGCAGAGTGTAGAATTACAGGAAAAAATTCAAAATTTAGGCGTTATAAGCACTGTAGCAGAAATTTCAGGTATTTCTGACAAGAATTTATTGGAAAAAATAGAAAAATCTTATAAATATGTTATAAATTTATAATATTAAAATAAATATTTTTTGCTTTTTCTTTTCAAATCCTTTTAAAATAGTGTATAATAACTATATGTGCATTTTCATGCCTAAAAAATAAAACAAACAATATAAGAGAAGGAGAGAACTATTATGGTATCTAAAAAAGTAACATTAACAAACAAAACAGGCTTACATGCTCGTCCTGCTTCCAATTTAGTAGCATTTGTAAAAAAATATAAAAGTACAGTATTTATTATGAACGGTGAAAAAAAAGCAAATGCTGCAAGCATCATCAATGTTTTAACATTGGGCGCAAAACAGGGAACAGAATTAGAAGTGATTGCCGATGGTGAAGACGAAGCAGTAGCAGTAGAAGAAATTGTAAAATTCATCTCTGAATTAGAAGAATAATATATAAGTCATCCTCAGAAAGGAGAGAGCTTATGAAAACTATTTCTGTAACAAAAGCTGCTTCTAAAGGTATTGTGATGGGTAAGGCTTTTATTGTAGTACAACAAAACTTGGAAGCAGACAAAAGATTGATTCGTGAGAGCGAAAAAGAAGTTGAAATTAAAAAATTTGAAAAAGCCATCAAAGATACAGTAGCAGATTTAAAAATTTTGGCAAAGGATTCTGATATTTTTGCGGCGCATGTAGACGTAGCGGAAGACCCAGACCTACATGATTCTGTTGTGCAGAGAATCACAGATGAATCAAAAAATGCGCAATTAGCTTTGCAAGAATATGTAGATACAACAGTTACTTTATTTGAAAGTCTTGACGACGAATATTTGAGGGAACGTTCGGCAGATATTAAAGATGTAAGCAAACGTATCATGTGCAATTTAAAGGGTATAAAAAGCAATCCTTTTGAAAATATTAATCAAGAAGTCATTGTAGTAGCGGAAGATTTAGCGCCATCTGACACCGCAAATATGGATTTTAAATACATTCGCGGCTTTATTACAGAAGGCGGCGGCGTAACAAGCCATGTTGCTATTATGGCAAGAAGTATGGAAATCCCCGCTATTGTTGGCGTAGCCAATTTTAAAGAAGAAGTGACAAATGACGATTATTTAATATTAGATGCTTTGGGTGCAAAAATCATAATCAATCCGGATGAAGCAACAAAACAAGAGTATATCAAAAAAGCGCAAGAATATAAAGAAATGAAAGAAAAATTAGAAAGCATGAACGGTCTGCCTGCCACATCAAAAGATGGCAGAACAGTAGAGCTTTTTGCCAATGTAGGTAGCATCACAGATGTAGAAAATGCTGTTGCCAGAGGCGCTGAAGGCATTGGTTTATTCCGCAGTGAATTTTTGTATATGGAAAATACAAAATTTCCAACAGAACAAGAACAATTTACAGCGTACAAAACAGCCATTGAAACCATAAAAAAACCAATGATTATCAGAACTCTTGATATTGGAGGGGACAAAGAGCTTTCCTACTATAAATTTGACCAAGAAGAAAATCCATTTTTGGGTTGGAGAGCAATCCGTATTTCATTGGACTTAAAAGATGTTTTTAAAACACAGTTAAGAGCAATCCTGCGAGCAAGTGCTTTTGGGGATATTCGTATCATGTATCCTATGATTATTTCTGTGGAAGAATTTAAAGCGGCAAATGAAATATTGGAAGAATGTAAACAGGAATTAAGACAGGATTGTATTCCATTTAATGCAAGCATTCAAACAGGCATTATGATTGAAACACCGGCGGCTGTACTTTGTGCAGATGATTTGGCAAAAGAAGTCGACTTTTTCAGCATTGGCACAAACGATTTGACTCAATATCTTTTGGCAGTAGATAGAGGAAATCAAAAAATTTCCAAAATGTACAATTCTTTTCATCCTGCTGTATTACGTGCCATCAACAAAGTTATTGAAGCTGGTCATAAACATGGTAAAATAGTTGGTATGTGCGGCGAGTTTGCCAGTGATGAAAAAGCAATTCCTATGCTTTTGGGTATGGGATTGGATGAATTTAGTATGACAGCAACAGAAGTTGCCTCTGCGAGATATAATATTCGTAATCTCAACTATAAAGAATGTCAAAAATTAGCAAATGAGGTTTGTATTAAAGGTACCATTGCAGAAGTAATGGAGTTACTCAATGATTTCGGTAAATAAGCATTTTATAAAAAAACCAGTACTAAAAACAGTACTGGTTTTTTGTGTAAACAAAACTACAACATAGCTCAAAAAAGCTTTTCGACATTCCTATAGCAATTATATTATAAGGGAGTGAAAAATTATACATAGTTTATATCATTAAAAATAGAATTGCAAATATTATATTCTATTTGTATCAAAATATAGAAAAAAAGTATTTTATTACAAAAAAGAAAAAGGTCTATTGACTTAATATAAAAAACAAAAGTACAGAAAAAGACTTTTAAAAATATAATCATAAAAAATAGTACATAAACAAAAGCTAACACCTGATTTGATGCAAAAGGAAATCTTTTCAAAAAACCTTTGGTAAAATCAGGAAACTTGTTTTTAGAAAAGTTAGAATGAATCATAGGAATTGACCAGACTTTTTAGAATTAGACTTAAAAAAGCATTTCTGCCACAAACAGGACATTTCAGATAGCCTTTATCAAAAGTTTTTATTTTATTAGACTTTAAAATAAACAGCGGGAACATTTACCACAAATATATTTTTGACATTCATATTGATTTTTTCCATAACCATAAAGGCAATGAGAAAAACAAGGAATGGTAAAATTTTTAAAAATAATTTTTATATTTATGCATAAAAACAACTCCTTTTTCCAAAAAATGTTTTTGTTTTCATTTTACTGTATTTTCAATAACAAGCTGTTGTCTATATTATTTTAATGTAACAGAATCAAATCGCTTAATATAAAAATAAAAGTACAGATATTTGTGACAAGTATATTTTTCATATCCATCATTATCTTTCCTATAACCATAAAGGCAATGAGAAAACAAGGAATGGTAAAATCTTTAAAAATAAGTTTTATATTTATGTATAGAAAAAACTCCCTTTCCAAAAAAATGTTCTTGTTTTCATTTTATTGTATTTTCAATCAGGAACTGTTGTCTATAACATTTTAACATAACAAAATGGAAAAAAATAATAAACAACAACGATATAAAATATCAAGAGTTTACTATATGAAAGACAGAAGTTTGCCAAGAGCATATACATAGGTTGACAGAAATATCCTTTAAAGCAAACATAGCAAATTTTATGGCATATCTGGAAAGGGAAAAGCAATATTGCGTTGTATGAGCAAATATAAATACAAAAATAGATTGATTCCGGTATAAAGTCTTTATATAAATATAATAGAAAAATTGCTGAATACAGAATAAATCAATAATAAAGAAAACTCATTGAGAGAATGCTTAACACCAGAATGGAAAAACTTCTTTTAAGCAAAACAAACAGCAGAAACTCGGCTGGCAGACTACACATATATTAAAAATAGAGAGCTATACTTGTATACAAAAAACCACCCACTGAGTGGGTGGATACTTTTTTATATAGTATTTTGTTGTTTTGATATATCAAAAATCTTTTATAAATTAAAAAATGAAAAAATAGTTTTTGTAGCGAAAATATAAAAACTGCAAACTGAACAACCGCTTTCTATCAATCAGACTATCAAAAACCTCTTTTTACAATAACCAAAAGACTTGACGGAAGAAACCTTACTGACATGAAAAAAACAACAAACTGCAAAATCTTATAATTTTTAATAGTCTAATAAAACTAATTTGCTTAGGGTTGCAATATTCACTTAAAAACAAGTTTTCAGGCAAAGTATATTATCTAGCATCCTATTTTTACAAAAATGGTTGGTTTTCTTTTCAAACTGTTACAAACAAATTCTATCCGCTTATTGAGGAATGCCTGTAATGATAAAAGAAATAGAGCCTGCTCCTACTTCATAATAGTAATCTAAATTTCCAATTTCCACAGACTGAGATTGTAATGTATTAAAATCAAATCCAAAAAAGTCCAATCCTTCTCTCAACTCTTTTCCATATACTCCATTATTGTTTGCCCCATTAAAAAAGCCTGAGAGAATACCAACACAAGCAAAATAATCCGCTCCTTCTTGGCTATATCCTCCTAAAACATAATCTCTAGGTAATATTAATGCAATAGATTCCAATCTTTGTGTCTGCTTATCTGCAAATATTGCAATGGTTGCCGCTCCCCACTGTCCTTGATACAAAGCTGTATCCTCTGTAGCATGCGTTTGTATTTCACGAATATTTATAATCAGGGGAAAGGCATTTTCTGTTCCATAAATTTGCATTAAATTATCATTTAAAAAAGCGGCAAATGCGTCACACTGGTCAACAAGCATTTGTTCAACTGGCAATAAATACCCCTTATTTTCCGCTCCAAACACACCTACAGTATTGCCAAAAAGCATCATAACTACTGCTAATATTGCAAATATCTTTTTTCCTTTTTGATACAATATGATTCCCTCCTTATAAAACTTACTCCCCCACTTTTATTAAACATTATAACACAACTTTGGAAAAAGAATCAAATTTTTCTAAAAAAATGTATTTGCTTTACATAGATAAGAATACAATAGTATGAATTCTTTTTTAGGACGTGATAGTATGAAATTGGCAAAAGTCAAATATTCTCAAAAAAGAGAAGATTTTGGTATAAAAGGTATTTTTCAAAAACTACCTGCTTTTTTATTAGATTGGTACATATTACGCTACCATGCTTTCGACATCGCTCCTCTGCAATTAGCACAAGCAGAAGGATATACTGTACTGCTTTATCAACCTCCAAAAGAAAAACAAAAATTAAAACAAAAAAAAAATTTAGAAAATTTATTGCTGTTTTTACAACAAAAAGAAGTTGACATACTTCTTACAGAAAATGAAATGTTTTTACCACATATCATCTCTATTGCTACAGGAAAAATGATAAACGCTCTTTTTGTTATGGAGGCTGTAAAAAAAGCATTAAAAAGACAACAAAAAACATTGCAGGAAAGCCATTTTTTACTCATTGACGGAGGAAATTTTTTAACACAAACGGTATTGGACACTATTTATCCTCATATCAATTATCTTTGTGTTTATACAGACAGACAGGAGGATTTTGCACAAAAAGCAGAAGAAATTTATGAAGAATATGGTCTAAGAATACAATTCTTTTCCGGAGAAAAAAATAAACAGTTTTCAGAGGCAAATGTGATATTAAACTGTGGCTGTGACATGGAAAATTATGATTATAGGCTCCAAAAAAATGCATTTTATTTTGATATCGCACAAAACAAACAAAAATTAAGACGTTTGAGATCTCGTCGCAACGATTTATTTTTTTGTGACGGGCTTTTGTTAAAATGGGACAATAAAACATATCTTTCAAAAGAAATAGAAGCCATATTGCGCGTTAGAGAGCCTAGTGTTCATCATTTTTTATGCAGCCGTTACGACAAAGCATCTGCTTTTGAAATAACCCATTTACTTCATGAAAAAAAAATCAATGTCACAGGTTTTACCTGTTTTGAAAAACGTGTCTAAAAAGGGCTCTTCTTGTGTGCTTTCAAGGGGAAAATCATTGACAATGACCACCTTGTGGAGTATAATCTTACAGTATTAGGCAGGTATTTTACCTGCCTCTTTTTCAAATGAAACCATCGGTTTTTTTGGTATATTACCAAACGCTGTATATTTTATATAAAGGAGTGAATTGCTGTTATGGCAGATAAAAAAGTAATTTTGACCTATGAGGGTCTGAAAAAAATGGAAGAAGAATTAGAAAATTTAAAAACAGTACGCAGAAAAGAAGTTGCTGAAAAAATTAAAGAAGCAAGAGGACAAGGAGATTTATCTGAAAATGCAGAATATGACGCTGCAAAAGAAGAACAAGCAGAAATTGAAGCAAGAATTGTAACGCTGGAAAAAATGCTTCGCAATGCAGAAGTAATTGATGATGATGAAGTCAATAACGATATTATCAGCGTTGGCTCTACTGTAAAACTATATGACTTTGAATTTGATGAAGAAATTGAATACGCTATTGTAGGTTCTGCCGAGGCCGACCCTATGAATGGTAAAATTTCAAATGAATCTCCTGTTGGCTTAGGATTAATTGGTCATAAACTGGGAGAAGAAATTCTCATTGAAACACCTTCAGGAGAATTAAAATTCCGTATTGAGGAAATCAAAAAATA
>DVLQ01000183.1 GCA_018715395.1 Candidatus Coprocola pullicola
AGCTGAATACAAAAGAATAGGAAGACCCTTTTAAGGGTAGCAGATAATCATACCACTAAGGCTTGAACGAAGTGAAAGCCAGCGTCATTTAGGCGCTGGCTCTTAATAAGCCCTTATAGGGCTGGTGCAAACCAGGTCTTTTAGGCGTGGTTTTTATTTGCTTTTACTTTTTCACCCACAAACAGGTCAATGTACTTACCGAAACGGATTTAAGCTGTCATACAGTCTTCCTTTCACTGATTATTCACAATATTTTTTTATGTTTTTCCCAACTGTATCAACGTCATATCCTCTACATCAAAACGTTCTATTTCCATATTTGTATTTTAAATTTGCATATCTATCAAAAATAATGAGAGAACTTTTTCCTTTCATACAACTATTTCTGACACACTGTACTGGGATGATATAGGAATCAGCATATATATGATTGGAATAACATTCCCCTGCCATCATTTCTATTACTTTTCTTTTACATCATTGTTTGAGTATTTTCCCTATTTCAGTTTTCCATATGTTATCTGCCTTCTATACTTTTATAATATGATATTTATATTCCCAACTTGTATGTACTAAAGTTCGCTCATTACTTTGGCATAGCCGAATGTTTTTATTAGTTTACCAATCAAAAAATAGTAGGTTCTAATAAAACCTACTGTTTTTCTGTTATGACTTTAGTATTCAAGACTACAAAGCAGTCTTTTACAACTGCCCACTCTGTGGGTGAGAGGAAAGTTTTGCACATACAAAATGGGTGTGCAAGTATCATATGTTTTTTAGTGAACTACCCATTGTATAAAGCCAATGGTCTTTCTGCTTCATCGACTTCTCAACCTACTATCCTCACAGGCGTTGATTTGGACAGTCCTTACACTATACTTTTGACTACCTTACCGTCTAAAGTCAGTGGGATTGCAGTAGCCTTATTTCAAAAATACAGAAGGAAAATAATTTATTTTGAATTTCGTGAAGCTATTCAAAAAATAATAAAAGATTTGTAGAAATGGAGAGCAAAATCATAAAAGGGCATATAATCATGTACATTTTTCGGTAGACATACCACTAAAAATAAGCGTATCATTATGGGTATTTGAAAGAAAAGAACGCCATGAGGCTATGCAACCGACACGCATAAATTGAAAATAGAAATTTCTAGGCAACTGCTATGTGAGTACAGTTGGTCTGAATACAGCAACGATATACAAATACATAAAAGAACAAAAAAACAGTATCCATAGCCAAATAAAATACAAAGCAATAAGAAGAGCCCTTTAAAGATAGCAGACAATCATACGGCTTGAACAAAGCCGGCGTCATTTCGGCACCGGCTATTTTTGAGAATTTATTATGCAAGAGTAAACGTGGTCTATCAGTAAAAAGGATATTTCAATAAAGACATACAGGCAAGGCAATATAAGACAGCCTTGTTTGAATATTCTGAATGAAATATACAAGCGTTTTAAAAACACTTGACTTTTGCTAGCAAGTTGATATGCCCTCATAGGGCTAATGCAAATCACGCCTTTTAGAGGTGTTTCTGATTACATTTGTAAACTTACATTTTCATAAGAAACTTTTTCATAAGAATCACTTGTCAAATCATAATTTGTTTTTATGATACTGCCATCAGCCTTTTGTTCTATTACATAACAATGTTTTTTATCTTTTGCCACATAAATGCCAAATGGAAGTTTATCTCCTACTTGCGCTTCTATGAAGTGGTCTCCGTAAATAAATGACAGTTTATCTTCCAAATTCATCATATTATCTATTTCCAATGTAGTGCTTTTCAAAAATTGTTCTCTTGGTACAAAAATATATCCTTCTTCTGCTTCTATTATTTCATTTTTGGCTGTACTTGCTATTTTTGCATTTCTAGCTAACTCCACAATCTCTACAGCGTCTGTCATTGCAATGTCATCACTCATTGAATCATTAGAATATATTGCACGAGCATATGTTTCTGTGTGAAATTCTGTTATATAATCCAATACATTTTCAGCTGCTTTTTGGCATACTGTGCCTGCTCTCATCACATTATGTTTTGTGGTTTCATCAGATGCCACAACACTGTTATTTTCAGATACTACAACTGTTTTTACATATAAATTTTTTATATCATCTTCTTGAGCAAATAATTCATCAGCACTTCCCAAACCGTCAAAAATGCAATTCAGAACCGGATAATCCAACCTATAGCTAAAAGAAGTTCTTACTTCTACTTGTCCCAATGTTTGTGCCGCTAAAACAGGAACCGTTACAAATGCGCATATAAGACAAGCAACTGATAAAAACTTCTTCATAAAAATCATCCTTTCTTGAAACTACATTTGTATTGTTCTATATATGATACCACATTTTATAATATTTTCAATATTTTTTCACTTTTTTGTCATTTTAGAACCATACATAACATAAATCAACTATACCTACAGGTCAATATATGGCTGACTTTAATACTTTTTTATTGAAATAGATAGAACTTATCCCCAAACACTTCCTCCGGCTCCTTTTTTCAAAAGCAGTTCCATCACTTCCTTTTGACTTTTCCATTCCACTTTTCCTTCTATCATAGAGCAATACCAAAAATAAGTGTCAAAACTCATAGCTCCCACCAATTCTCCCAGTGTCACATCTCTTTTGGTATAAACCTGCTGTACTAATTTCATATGCCTTTGTTCTCTCATCAATGCTCGATAAGTTTGGTATGTAATCTGCAAATATTCTTTTTTATTACTATAAACAATATAACACCCTATTACAAGAAGTGAAATATTAAAAGGATACAATATCACTTGCAAAATCCCTGCCAGTATTAAAAAATATCCAAATCCTCTGCTTACTTTCACCAATACGCCTGCTGTATTTAATATGCCATATTTTTTGCCTACCCAATGCAGTATGATATTTCCTCCATCTAAAGGCAAAAAGGGGAGTAAGTTAAAACAGCATAACAATATATTAAAACTACCAAAAAAGAGTATGGTTTCTCCCTCTCCTAAAACAATAAAAAATATTCCTAATAGAAAACTTACAATAGGTCCGCAACAAAATACGATTTGTCTTTTTAAAAAAGAAAGGTTTTCCAACCCTTTTATTACAGCTCTTTCACCAATGGGTGTAAACCAAATCCGATTGACTTTTGCCCCAAAGAAAACAGCTGTGATACAATGAGCCAATTCATGCAATGTTACAAAAAAAACAATTCCTAAAAATATCATACATTGTCCTTGTAGAATATATAATAGGCATAAAGGCAAAAGCAGAGGATGTATTTTTATTTTTGGTAATTTTTTCATGGAAGTTCTACACCTCTTGCTAAATATTCTGTTTTCACATCATCCGTATATTCTAAGTCTACAAACTGCATAGGATTAATCAGCATATCTCCCCTCCAAATACTGTAATGAATATGAGGTCCTGTAGAAAGCCCTGTATTTCCTGTTTTTGCTATCACTTGTCCTTGTTTAACGGTATCTCCTTTCTTTACAAGAATATCATTTAAGTGCGCATACAAAATAGTATACCCGTCTTTTGTTTGATATTCCACTACATTGCCCAATGTTTGTGAAGTTCTCACATCTGTTACCACACCGCTTTTTACAGCCAATGCGTCTGTATTTTCTGCTACAGCAATGTCTAAACCATTGTGATATTCCGTTTTATTCAAAATCGGATTTTCTCTTGTACCGCAGGAGGATGTGATAATACCTTGTACAGGCTCAATCCATTGTTCTTGTTTTTTTTCTTTTACAATATCTTCTTTTGCCAAAATTTCTCTAGGGAATCTCTCCGCTTTTTTCATTCAAGTCCGGCTCAAAAGCATTTGTTTTGCTTTCTTGTTGTTGTGTTGTTTGTTGTGATTGTATATCTGTTGTATTTTCCTTTTTTTCTACTGTTTGCTCAAAAACAGTTACAGCCTTTTCTTTCCATTGTTTTATAGTATCCAATGATATTTCATAAGCAATCGCTTCTTTTAGGCTTTTTGTAATATCATTTGTGGTTTCTGTATGAAAAAAAGAAAGTACAATGGCTGTTCCCACCAGCATCATTGTTACATATGTACGAAATAAAAAAAGTTGTTTTCCACTTGCTGTTTGGTTTTGTCTTCTATAGATACTTGTTTTTTGTCGTCTTACCCTTTGCATCAGTTCTCGACGCATACGGAGTCTTTCTTCGTCCATAGTTCGTCCTCCTTTCCTATTACATCAATATATGTATCATATGTTTTAAATAGAACAAAAAAAACAGAAGTGCAAAAGGTATTTTTCACCTTATTACTTCTGTTTTATCCATTTTTTGATTACAATAAATAAGAATATTCAAACTGCTCTAATAAAAGCATATGCTCATACATTTGCCCTATGATTTCACTTTCTTTTGCTGCCACGTTTTGTTTTGCCTCAAGTACTTCCAATTCTGTATTTTGCTGCAATTGATATTTCTTTTCAGCAATAGCAAGCTGTTGTTTTAATGTTTCTAATTCTGTTAAATTATTTTGGTAACTGGTTTCTAATTGTATAATATTGTCATAGCAATTTTGCAATTTTGTTCTTAAACTGGATTTTTGGTCAGACAATGTTAATTCTGCTTTTGCCACGCTGTTATCTGCTTCTTGGTCAGCCGTGGCAGACTCCGGTACACTGGCATGGGTAAACTTTGCTTCTGATGTAGCAGTATCTACATTGATTTGCTGTTGTTTGATATTGGGATCTGTATTGATTTTGCTTGTAATATAAGTATCTAGTGTCACTTTCAACTCAAGAGGCTCATAAACAGGCTCTAATGTCAGCTGATAATTTTCATCTATATCCATGCCGATTAACTCTGCCAAAGAGCGATAGGCATTTTGTACTGCTATTTCTTCCTGTTCTACACTTGCCAATGTTTTTTGATAGCTTAATTCTTGATTTTTTAATTCCTGCTCTGAAATCAATCCCAATTTTTGCTTTGTTCTGGCAATGAGCAATTCTTTTTCAGCAGTTTTCAAACTCATTTTGGTCAATGCAATTTCTCTTTCTTTATTTATGATTTCGATATAAACTTGTTTTAAAGAAAATTTTACAGATTCTTCTGTTACCTGCTGATTCAGCTTTGAGGTGGTATAGCTTGCATTTTGTTTGATATAGTTTAAAAGCTGTTCAAACGTATGCCCGCCTGCAATGCTATTTTCCTCATCTTCTAATTTTTCAGCGCTGATATTCAAATCCATATTGCTTGTTTTTAATGCAGTACTACGACTTAACGCCTTTTGGGTTGCTTCTTGCAATGTCAGTTCAATGGCGTCTTTTTTTTCCGGTATTTGCAATACGGTCAAAAACCCTAATGTATCTTCTGACGCAACATACTCTTCTGTTGCCTCTTGTGCAAATACGGTGACACTGTTTGCAGCCATGGCTACAATGAGCAAAAACGCTATCATGCTTTTTTTCATGTCGTTCCTTCCTTTCCTTTTTTATATTTTTTCTTTTCTAAAGGAAATTGATTTGTAAATATGGTTCCTTTTCCCAATTCACTTTTTACTGTAATTTTTCCATCATTGCTTTGTGCAATCCATTTTGCAATAGAAAGCCCCAATCCTGTTCCTGGAATTTCTTTATTTCTTGATTTATCCGCTCTATAAAAACGGTCAAATATTCTTTCCACATCCTCTTTTGCCATGCCTACTCCATTATCTTCTACCTCTACAAAACCATAGTTTTTATCTTTATAAATACGAAATGTAATATTGCCTCCCTCTTTTGTATATTTCATAGCATTTTCGCAATGTATCCACAAAAGCTGTTTTACCATACTGCTGTCTGCATAAATTTCAACTTCTTCTTTTTCTTCCAATATGACTTCTTTTTTTGCTTGTGTAATATCCATTTCTTTTATAATTTCTTTTACCAATTCATTAAGCGAAAACTGTTCTTTTTGCAAAGGAATACGGTTTTGGTCGCTTTTTGCCAAAAAAAGCAATTTTTTAATAAGCTGACTCATATGTTCTGTTTCTGCTAATATAGACTCTATGGATTCTTCCAAAACGGCAGTATCGCTTTTGCCCCATCTATTAATCAAATTTGCATAACCCTGTATCACAGAAATAGGCGTTCTCAATTCGTGAGACGCATCTGAAACAAATTGATTTTGTTTTTGAAAAGACGTTTCCAATCGAGAAATCATAGAATTGAATGTTTCCGCCAATTCTTTCATTTCATCATCAGGACCGTCTGTATCAATTCTTTGACTCAAATCTTCTATACTGATTCTTTCCGCCGTTTGTTGTATTTCTTCCACAGGCTTGAGCATTTTTCTACTAATATAGCGTCCTACTAAAAAAGATAAAAAGATACCCAGTACATCTATCAAAAGCAATCTTAGCCCAAAGGACTGAAAATAATAATTGTTATTTGGCAGCATTTTAAATGCTTGCACAAGATAATGGTTATCATCAAAATGAATTTCTTTTTCTAGTAAAACAAATTCTGAACCATCTCTGCTGGCAATAAAATATTCTTTATTGTCTACATTAAAAGCTCTTTCCATATTGATTTTAAAACCCTTTTTTTCCAATTCTTCTGGTCGAGAACTCATTTCCGTTTCCCATTGCCAAGGTTGTTTTTCCATATTAGGGTCAGGCATAGGCTGTATTTGTCTTACAAAAGAAGGAATCTCTCCTACAGAATTTTTATATACTGTATGATTTTTTACATCAATGACATATACTTCTACATATTTATTTTCCAAAAGCGTTTCCAACGTTTCCTGAGATAATGTATTTCCCTGTTGGATATAATCATCAATGTTTTCTACTGTTTTTATCAGTTCTTCTTTTACATTGGTTTGTTCTATGGCCGTTACATTTAGTAATACAAAAAAGCTGATTACCAAAAGTGACAATGAAAAAATGCCTCCATAAAGTATTGTAATCTTTCGGGCAATTGTCATACTGGAAAAAAAGGATTTATTCCTCTTTGACATAATACCCCACTCCTCGTATTGTGTGTATGAACTTTTCTCCAAACGCTTCATCTATTTTAGAACGCAAATAACGAATATACACATCCACTACATTTGTTTCTCCAATATAGCTATATCCCCAAACTTGATTTAATATCTGTTCTCTTGTTAATACAATATTTTTGTTTTGTACCAAATACAAAAGCAGTTCAAATTCCTTTTTGGTCAGTTCCACTTCTGCTTGCCCTACTGTTACCATACGCTTTTCCGTATCAATCACAAGATTATTGACTGTCAATAATTTTTTGGCTGTATTTTGATTGCTGCAATGTTTAAACGCTACACGCATTCTGGCAAGTAACTCTTCAATGGCAAAGGGCTTTGTCAAGTAATCATCTGCTCCACTGTCAAGCCCTGCCACTTTATCCATGATTTCATCTTTTGCCGTCAACATAATGATGGGAATGGAAGAGGTTTTTCTGATTCTTCTGCAAATTTCGATACCGCTAAGTCCTGGAAGCATCAAATCCAATAGTATCATATCAAAATCACCATTTAAAAATGCCTCCAATCCTTCTCTTCCATCATGAATCACAGTAATGTCGTAGCCTTCATATTTTAACTCAAGCTCTACAAATCGAGCCAATTTCACTTCATCTTCTATCAAAAGTATTTTTTTCCCTTCCATCGTAAACACCCCTTCAAATTTTATTATTCAAATCGCAATGCTTCAATAGGGTCTAACTTTGCGGCTTTATTTGCCGGCGTCACCCCAAAAATGATACCAATACCCATTGAAATGCCTACCGCCATTGCTACAGCTCCTACAGACAATACGGGGGTAATGCCTGCAAAATGTCCTATCACCATAGCAAATACTATGCCAATGACCAGTCCTGCCAATCCTCCCATGCCAGTTAGTATCACAGCTTCTGTCATAAATTGTATTTTAATATCTTTATTTTTGGCGCCAATGGATTTTCTGATACCAATTTCTCTAGTCCTTTCTGTAACCGTTACCATCATAATATTCATTACGCCAATGCCTCCCACCAAAAGAGATATGCCTGCTACAAAACTGATAAACAATGTTACATAAGATAATATAGAATTGATAGAATCCACCATTTCAGAAGAATCTTGTATATAATATTTATCTTCATTTCCATGAAATTCTTCTAAAGCCGCTACAATACGTTCTTTCATCATATCTGTTTGATTCAAATCTTCTATCAGTATAGAAAAACCGTTCAAATTTTTGTTATTATACAAACGCATTGCTGTAGAAATGGGCAGTATCACCGTTTCCGGAAATTCATCGCTAAACTGTGTTTCAGTAGAAGCATTTGTATTTTCCATAATACCTATGACAGTATATTTTCCCGTACCTTTCCATGTTTTTAATTTAATTTTTTCTCCCAGTACAGACTCATCACAATGTCCAAAAACCTTCAACGCCGTTGTATCATTGATAACTGCTACATTGGTTCGCATATCCACGTCATTTTGCGAAATATATCTGCCATAGAGCATGGTAGGATTATCGATATATTTGGCGTCTGCTGTCACACCTGTTACAGAGGCAGACTTGGTTTCTTGAGGATCTAAAAGCTTGATGTATGTACTTTGTCCGGTATAAGTAGGATTGACATAGGAAATACCTTCTATTTCTTTTAGCATATCATAATCATCCATTGTTAGCAAATCCCTTGTTTCAATATCATTATAGCTGCTTAAGCTAACAGTCAAGCTGCCGGTGCCAAAAGTTTCAAACTCTTTTTCTATCGCCGCTTGACTGCCATTTCCGATAGAAACAATGGCTATCACAGAACTAATGCCTATAATAATACCCAGCATTGTCAAAAATGTTCTCATTTTATTGGAAAAAACATTGCGGAAAGCAGATTTGGCGCATTCTCCAAAATTCATACACTGCCACCTCCTGCCAGTGTTCTGTTTTCCACCGGTTCATCTTTTATAATGTGTCCATCTTTAAAAAGAGCAATTCTTTTTGTATATTGGGCAACATCCGGTTCATGGGTTACCATAACAATTGTTGTGCCATCATCATTCAGTCCTTGAAAAATTTCCATAATTTCTATGGTAGAACGGCTATCTAAGTTTCCTGTAGGCTCATCTGCCATCAATATGGCCGGCTCATTGACCAATGCTCTTGCAATGGCAACCCTTTGCCTTTGTCCTCCTGAAAGCTCATTTGGTTTATGTTTTACACGCTTTGCAAGCCCCACTTTTTCTAATGCCGCAATGGCTCTTTCTTGTCGTATTTTTTTTGGCACGCCTGCATAAACCATGGGCAGTTCTACATTTTCTAATGAAGAAAGCTTGGGAAGCAAATTAAAGGACTGAAACACAAACCCAATTTTTTTATTTCTAATTTCTGCCAGTTGTTCATCTTTAAATTTAGCTACATCTTCTCCATCCAAGTAGTAAGCGCCGCTTGTAGGGCTATCTAAACAGCCCAGTATATTTAACATAGTAGACTTTCCGGAACCACTTGTGCCCATAATAGACAAAAACTCTCCCTCTTTTACACTCAAATTAATATCGTCTAATGCCATGACTGACAATTCGTTTTGACTATATTGTTTTTTTAAATGTTCCAAACGTAGTAATTCCATGATATTCCCTCCTTATCTTGGACCGCCTCCGGGCATTGCGCCGCCTCTTTGTCCACCTGCGGGCATGCCTGCGGGCATTCCACCGCCCATGCTATCTAGTACAGAACTGTTTTGCTCTGGTTGTGTTTGTTGTGTTACTGTTGTAGCAAAATCAGATAATAACGCGCCATCTGCCATTTCTTCTGTAGGACTTGTTACTACTGTATCTCCCACAGAAAGACCGCTTTCTATGACAGCACTGGTATCATTTGTACTGCCTAATGTTACAGTTGTTTTTTCCAATACATTGTTTTCGTTGACTTTATAAACATAATAAGTACCATCATCATTTTTGCCTACAGCAGAAAGAGGGACATATACAACATCAGACAAATCTTCTACAATAATTTCTAAATCCAGTGAAAAACCAGGTTTCATCAATTCATCAGGGTTATCCATATGTACTACAATCGGTACAACCGTTTCACTGCCGCTCATAGTACTTTGAGTAGAGGCGGTTGGCTCAATTTTTGTCACAGTACCTGTATATACTTTTCCTTCAATGCCATCACTTGTCATTTCTACCTTTTGACCTACTTGAATTTGGGCTATGTCATATTCTGAAACATAGGCTTCTACATCTAAATTGCTTAAATCGGCAATTTTCATCATAACAGTACTGTCTGTAAGCATTTGTCCTTCTACTGCATTGGACTCTATCACAGTGCCACTAATAGGACTGTAAGTAGCAGATGTTAATTTACTAATGTCATACTGTATGCTGGCAACGCTTCTTTGCGCTGTTTCTAATGTATTTTGCTGCTTTTTCACAGAGTTGAGTGTTTCTGCATCATTTTTATTTTTTCCATTTTCCAAATTCAATTTTGCTTTTTCCAATGATAATTCTGCTGTTTGCAGTGACAATTCTTTTGCGGCTTTATTATTTTGTGTTTGTGTCAA
>DVLQ01000184.1 GCA_018715395.1 Candidatus Coprocola pullicola
CTTTTATCAGAATGGGGCTATGAGCGGGAAAATATGGAGTTTAGCCTATCCGGAGAGGTATATAAACTGGAATTGGTGAAGGCATTTCGTGACCAATGGAAGGAAACATCAGGAGAATATACACCTGAAGGGGATATGCCGCCGTTGTATCAAGCCAATAAAAAGAATCCAAAATCAATAAATGACATCAATTTTAAAAACTGGCTGTGGCGGGAGTATCATATCAAACTGGAAGATATCATTTTGCTAGAAAGTCAGCTCAATGAGAACTTGGCACTGGCACTCCGCCACCAAAACAAAATAGGAATCACACATACATCAGACGGTATCAGAATTACAGAAGAAAATAAATATGACCCAGTTATTCAAAAAGAGATATATGAAGACTGGAAGAAAAACTCGGGACAATATGACCCTATATATCTAAATTATGGCTACACAGAAAGCGGACCTATGCCAGCAAAAAGTGAAAAGGTAAATTTATGGGCAGGTAAAAAAATAGAAATCACCTGTGGCAGCAGTTCTATTATAATAGATGGGGAGGGGGAAAGACAAGACTGGAAGGCATTGGATATCTATTTGAGAAGTCCTTTAAATAAGCCGGTTGCCATGCTGACAAATAACGCTTGTACCATGCTGCTGTCGGCTTTGGAGGAAAGCAGACAAGCAGAGATACCAAGATTTACACCAGATGGCATTAAAATAACAAATGACAATAAATATCAAACGGCTATACTGGAATATTTGGAAAGCTGGTATGATGAGAATTGGCGACCCATGCAGCAACTGCTGAAAAACAAAGAAAATTTTATAAATGTGCTGAAAATAAATCATCCTGAGCTATATGAAAAACTGCTGAATGAAAATCCTGATTTTTATGAAGAACTATGTGATATCTATTCTGTGGAAAGAAGGCTGCAGGGTCCCGGAAAGCTTTACAGCGAAGCTTTAGGCTATGAAAAGCCTCAAAAACTGAAGGATTTGGAGGCTTTAGCAGAAGTACGTGAATGGACAAGAACATATTATGGTTTGTCAGAAATGGAATGGAGAACAGGCACATTAGATGGGGCTACCGCAACACTGGGGCAAGTAGCGAGCTTAGGAATGCTAGCATATGCAGCATATTCCATAGTCACTTCTACTGCCTCCAGTGTAAATACCTATTCTTCCGTAAATCAAATGCAAAAAACAGTGGCGACAGGAAGAATGGCTGTATCCAAAAGCGGTGATATTGGGTACATAATGCGAAGGCCAAAAACATGGCTTAGCCCCGCTAGAAACAATATGGTGGTATATACTTCTACAAATGAAATACTTGCTTATATTGAAAAAAGAAACGGACAAGCACAGCTTCTGTTGTTTACTGATAGAGAGGTATTTACAAGGACAATAGATAAACTTGTCATGACCTCTGGGGCAAATGCGGCAAACCAAAGTGTTTTGAACCAGCAGGGGCTTCTAATGGGTGCAGCAGGGCAGAATCTGCTGACCAACACAAATTCCCCCACATTGCCGCCAACAAACCCGTCGGGACTTCCAATGCAAAGTGTAATGGCAGGGCAGTCTATAGAAAATATATTCAGAAGTACAGCATTGCCAGTGGTGCAAGAGCAATTTGTAAAAGTTGTTATGGGAGAGGAATTTCCTTATTTTATATCCGTTCCCAGCGCACAGCAAGTAACGATATCTGAAAACATAACATTAGAAAAAATTAGGCCATCATTAGAACAAGGAAGTAAACCTATAGGAGAATATTCTCCTCCGAATTCGCCTGGGTTGATTAGACAAAATGAAACAGCAGACTTGTTTGCTTCCAGAGGATATAAGGTTGAGATGTTAAAAGAAATGGATGGAGGAAACGGATATGGTATTCAATCAAACACAAATCCTGATTTTTTAATAGAAGATAGATTTGTGTTTGATTGTTATACACCTAACAAAAATACTGCAATTAAGGGAATTGTAAAAGAAGTTTATAATAAAAGCAAAAAACAAACACCAAATATTATTATTAATTTAAATGATTATATAGGAGATATGTACGAATTAGAAACGATTTTATTAAAAAAAATAAATGGAGATCTTAAATATGTTGAAGAATTATATTTTGTAAAAGGTGATGAGATATATCATATATATGGGAGGTAAAAATGGAATTTGATTTATGCTTTAATACAAACTTAGATTTTGATGTTTTTTCAAAAATAGTTATTAAAAATTTTGAAAAAGTAATAAAAGCCGTTGATTTGCAAGAAGACAATGATGGTATTTATTTAAATTTCAAATATTTTAGTATAACGATATTGAAAGAAATATATGGGATAGAGTTATATGATGAAGAGTATGGAATAAAAGTAAATACAAATATAGAAATTTCTTTATTGAATAATATAGCGGAAGAGGGTATGCGTTTCGTGCTAAATGTAATTGGAATATTAATAAAAGAATTAGAAGGAGATGCTATATTTGTAGGAGAATCATCTGTAGTGATTCTAAAAAAAATGAATGATAAAATATTTGTATACAATAACCCTGAACAATACTATTTTAAAATCTCATTTGATGATTTAAATTTAAAAAGCGATGATATTATTGTTGTAAAATAATGAAAGAAGTGTATTTATGTCTCTATTAGTTAGGAATGAGAAAAAATCTTTCTAGCTGTTCTTTCTGGAAGGTCTTTCTATATTTTTAGTAGTAATAAATGTTATAGAATCATTGCGGATTTGAAGAAGTTTTTGGAATAAAAATGAAAGTATGAATTGACAAAAGCATTATTTTATGGTATTTTTAGTACATAAAATTTGTAATTTGTGCAGAGGGATTTTCCTCAGGTATGGGTATCATGCCAGTCATACGCAGTTCAGTTTGTAGAGATAGAGTCAATTTATTTTGTATGTTTTTAAGCAGCAAAATAGTTGGCTCTTTTTTTAATTTTACAGCCAATATGGCAGAAAGGAGTTTTATGATGGCAATGATTACAGTAACAGTAGAAGGGTGGGTAGTCAATGATTTTGCATTACAGCAAAGTAAGCAGGGCAATCACTATGCCAGGGTGGATATTGCAATACCCAAAGGATTTGGCAATAAAAAGCATACTGTTTATTTACAATGTATGGCATTTGGTGATATTGCAGAAAGAATGGCTGGTGCAAATGTGAAAAAAGGCAGTTTGCTTTCTTTGACAGGAGATTTAGATGTTGAGGAATATACAAGAAAGGATGGAAGTAAAACAAAAATTGTAAAGGTAACCATATTGTACTGGAGCTATGGCTTGACTGGTACAAAAAAAGAAAAAGAAGAGGAATTCGCTTCATCTCAAACGTGCTGTTTTTCAGAGTATGATGATTATGGAATTCCTTTTTCATTTAGAAAAGAGAGGGCAGGTATTTCAGAATGAAAAAATCCCTCCTCTTTTTTTATGGTAAAAAAATTTGATACAAGAAAGGATGAGGCAGTATGGAAAAGAAAAAAGGATATTTTAAGCTGGGGAATTTAGTTGTATGGCTGCTTTTGAGTATGGCGATTGTACCAGAACAATACAGACAGAAATGTATGCTTTTGATTGCGGCTGTTTGGTTAATTGTTCTGTTTTATAAAAAAGGAATACAAAAAGTAAAATCGGTCCTTTTAAAAACAAAAAGCCTGCAAAAAAGACAGAAAAAGAAAGAAAATCCGTTTTCTATTGAATTGAAAGAGGATTTAGATACATTACTGCTCAGACAGGTTGGCATAAGAATCACAGAAAAGCTTTGTTTTAGCTATCCAAAGGCAATTTGGCAATGGAATACAGTCAATCCCGTAGAGGAAATGAGAAGATACAGACCTCTTTATATTGCCACATACAATACTGGTGTATACCAGCAGGCAGAAATATGCTTTGACCGTTATGGTGAAATGAATATGAAGCTACTAAAAATAGTGCCGTTGGATAGTATAAAGACCAGTAAAAAAGTGGTATCTGATTTAGATAAACAGGTATTACAACAGGTGATATCAGAAGTAAAGCAAAAAGAATACCAACAGATGTTTGTGGATACACAAAAAGCATAACATTACAATGAAAATAACAATGATATATCAATACTTTGGTGAAAGGAATGAAAAAAATGGCAATTTGTAAATTATTTGATAACTGGACATGGGGATTGCCTTTGCCAAAGGCATTTCAAGGTTTTGGTAAAAGCATAAGCAGCACCTCTGTTTTTTCTAAGTACAATATGGCAAATCATAAAAAAGCAACAGTGCATCCCATTACTTTAAAAGCAATTTTAATTTACATGGAAACAGAAGAAAACAAAAGAAGTTTTGGAGCAGTGGGACACCAAAATGATTCCAAATATATGGCAGAATATGTTTCTTCCGAGGGGACATATCATGGAGCTGTATTTCAAAAAACAAACGGAACATTTTGTGCAGGTGTTTTTGATGATATAGAAAGCAGTCCGGAAGTATACTATTTAAAAGAAGGCAAGGAGCTGGGTACAGCATTATTTTTGGCGCTTATGCCCCTTTTTTTAGAGGATGAAGAATTCAAAGAGCATTATGGCAAATTGTATGAGTGCAAAAAAAATGGTTTTTTGGAAGAAGACAACAGCAAAAAAGAGGCATTATATCTGTGTGACAATGTATATCGAAGGATTGGAAATGCAGCCCAACTGGGAGATGCGGGAATAGAGGTGAGTATACCCATATCAGGCAAAATACCCATTTTAACAGAGCTGAATTTGAGGCGGGGATACTATGCTCCCACCTATGTATATTGTGGAAGATTTCAGATTTTGATGGAAAGACAAATAAAACAAAACTATATTCCCATGAGCAACCAAATATTTTCAGGAAAATATAAAACAGGAGGTACTCATTATACAGAAAAAGAAAGAGAACAAATTCCAATATTACAGGATTCTTATGTCATACCTCAATATGTTGTTTCCTGTTGCTCTTTTTTAAAGGAAACGGAACACAGTGAACATCCTATACGCAACATTATGTTACGGGGAGGCTCGGGAACGGGAAAAACAGAAGGAGCAAAAGCCATAGCCTGCGGATTGGAAAGACCTTATGTTTATATGACCTGTCATGCCAATATGGAAATTTCAGATTTGCTGGGACAATATTTGCCTGTGGCAGAAAAAGAAACAGAGGACTTGGCATTGCCGAGTTTATTCGATATTCAAATGGACCCAGCAACGGCATATTATACATTAACAGGAGAATATAAGGAATCTATAGAAGAGGAAGCGGTTTATCAAAAGCTCATTGAAATCGTAAAACAATGTGGCGCCACCAGTGCCAAAGAAAAGAAGCAGAAGTTTTGTTTTGTAGAATCACCATTGGTACAAGCGTTGCGATATGGATATGTAATAGAAATACAGGAAGCAGCAGTTATTATGAATCCGGGAGTATTGGTAGGGCTAAACGGTTTATTAGACCGGTGTGAAGCAGTTTTGCTGCCTAATGGAGAGGTTTTAAAAAGACATCCAAACACAGTGATTGTTATGACAACGAATAACACTTATGAAGGGTGTCATAACATTAATCAGTCCATATTATCCAGAATGGATATCATTATTGACTTAGAGGAGCTGGATAAAGAAGCTTACCAGCAAAGGGCTGCCAAAATTACAAAATGTACAGATACTGCTATACTCCAGCGTATGGCAGAAGCAATGGTCATGATAAACCAACGGTGCAAAACCCATATGATTACAGACGGAAGCTGTGGCATGAGAGAATTGATTGCATGGGTACAGCTTTATATGATTTTAAAAGACCCTTTGGAGGCGGCAGAATACACAGTATTGTCTTCTGTGTCTGCTGACCCTGAAAATAGGAAAGATATTTTGGACAGTTGTATTAGCCCATTGTTTTAGGTGGTGAAATGAAATGGAATTATATTTGGTGTTAAAAGCATTAAGAATGGCAAAAAAAGATGCCGTATCTCAGCAAAGAATTGCAAATAAATTAGGGATTAGCCGCTCTACCTATGCAAAGTATGAAACGGGCGAGAGAATACCGCCTGTCTGGGTGCTGAAAAAAATAGCGGAGTATTTTGATGTATCCCTTGCTGATTTATTGGAATTGCAGGAAAAGGAGTGAAAAAAGAATGAAAAAATTAAGTACGATGCTGCAAAAAGAAATAGAAAATAAAAAAAGCTCTATTTCAGAACAGGAGTTATATTGTTCTTTCTATTATAAGAGATATTTAACTAATATTGCAGAGACCATTACAAAACGGTATGGCAGAGCTTTAAATATTTTTTTGGATTGGAATACAAAACCCAATGCAGTAGCTGCCTGTACCAATGATAAAACAATTTATATCAATTGTGCCAACAAAATCACAGCTTCTTTTCCAACAAGACAGCTGAAATCAGATAGCTTAGTTGGGTTTTTGGGACACGAAGCGGCACATATTTTGTTTACAGATTTTCTAGCCAGTGAAAAACATATTGCAGAGATAAAGCAAGGAAATTTTTGTCCAGATTTTCCACAAGAACAATACCAACAAGAAAGAGAAGAAATAAAAAAAATACTAACAACAGAGGACAAGGGTTTTGTAGGAAGTTTTGTAAGGATAGTACATATGCTGCATAATATTTTAGAAGATGCTTATGTAGAAGCTAAAATGTGTGAAAAATTTCCAGGTTCTATTGCTGAGTGTATACAATTAAATAATATGCGGATAGCAGAATACATACCCTCTATTCGTAAACAAATAGAATATGGATATGCAAAGTTTTCCATTATTTGTAATTTGTTGACACAATATTACAAGGGTGAAACCACCAATGTCCTTGGCGAATGTGAAAAAGAGTATTTAGATGTTCTGCAGGAATGTATTCCCTTTATAGAACATATTACTACAATGTATTCTGAAAAAGACCGTTTTAATGTGGCTTGTAAAATAACAACCATACTTTGGAAATACATAAAAGAAGTACTGAAAGAATATCAGGAAGAAGAAAATATAGAAGAAAAAATAAAAAATAATATGAAAGAACAAGTGGTGGGTACAGAAATTCCTGTTGGAGATACAGCATCCATAGAATTGACAGAAGAGGTAGTATCAAACGCAATATCTTTCAATGCAGAAAAAGAAATCAATGCAATAGTGGAACAGATAGCAGAAAAAGCAGTGCTGCAGGAACAAGAAGAAAAGCGGCTGTATATTTTACAAAAAACAGCATCTTCTTTGTGCTATGGTGATATCCATAAAGATGTATCACTGTTGATTCATCGTGAATTAGAAGTAGATGCTGCCATGAAAGAAAAATATGAAAGAATTTCTGCTCCTCTTGTATTTACGGCGAAAAGAATGGCAAAACAGTTAGAAAATGCAATACAAAAGCGACAAAAAGCAATTAAGCTATCTCAATATCATTCTGGTAAAAAAATAAATATGAAAAGCGTCATCGCAGAAGAAGCGGCCATATTTTACAAAACAATGCCGTATTATCATAAGTCAATGGCAGTTGCTGTGCTATGTGACCAAAGCGGTTCTATGAAAGGAAGCAGAATAACAGCAGCAAGAGATACCAGTATCATATTGTATCATTTCTGCCGTATGCTGAAAATTCCTGTTATGATAGCAGGACATCATGAGATGTATGAAGATGTTATAATACATTCTTATGTGGAGTTTGAAGAGTTGGATAAGGAGGATGCATTTCGTCTGGTTTCTATGCAGAGCTATGGCTGTAACCGAGATGGCATGGCAATCAGATATGCAGTAGAACGATTATTGGAAAGAAAGGAAGATACCAAGCTGTTTATTTTAATTTCGGATGGCAGACCATCAGCAAAAGGCTATAGCGGAAAAGAGGCAGAGTTGGATTTGAGGCAGATTAAGAAAGAATATACTAATAAGGGTATTCTTTTTTTTACGGCTGCCATTGGAGAGGATAAAGAACAGATACAAAAAATTTATGGAGATGGTTATTTAGATGTTACACAATTAGACCAATTACCTCTATATATGACAAGACTGATTCAAAAATATATATAAAGAAAGGAAAGCTGTGCTATGAAAAGAGAACAGGAAACAAACAAATATATTACACAGCAAATTGTAGTGTATAAAACTACAAAAAAGTTGTTGGAGTTAAATGAGAAGCTAAAAATTGCCAATGTAGAAAACTATGCTCATATTCATGCTGACGGAGATATGAATGAAAATGGAAGAAAACAAAGGTCGTGCATTGGCATGAAATTGCAGGACTATTCCAAAAAAGGCAATACAATTATTGTAACAGCAAATATATCACCAGAAGAAGCTGCTTATTTTTATTCTTGTGTCAACCGAGGAGAAAAAGTGTTTGAATTTGAACAGATGAAAATATTTGGTGAGCCAGATAAAAATGGAAACAGCAAAGTAACAAAGCTGACCATAAAAAGAAATACGATTGGTTCTGATGGAAAGGTAAGAAAGCTGCCTTGGTATATACAAATAGAAAATGGTGTCGGAATTAAAATAAAATCACAAACAGGGGGCTCTATTATGAAAAGCGGCAGTTATCAGAAAGGAAATATGGTATTTATTAATTTAAGTGATATTGACTTTTATAAGCTGTTTTATAGAACTGTCCGGTATGTTCATGTATGGGAATTGTTGGTAGGAAATTTCTTGCTCAACGAAGGACGTACATTACGAGAGGAACAAGTGGCGGCATGGCTTGCTTCACAAGGAGCTTAAGAAAATGTATGTATACACAATGGAACTTGATACAGAATAAAGACTTGGAAAAGATATAACCGAAAGGAAGTATATATTATGATTTTATGTAAAAAAGGACAGCAATATTTTGAAGAGAACAGAATGTTTACTGTGGGTGAAGATATTATTTGTGTTTATGGAATATACCGCAGTTGGAAAGGAATTATTGTTGAAATCAGGACAGGAGAGGATAAGGAAACAGAAAATCCTGGAACGGATATTTATTGCAATTTATGGCAAAACTTTTCATCAGAGCAAGAAGAAGGGATATCTTCTGTCATAGTAGACCAGGTTATTTTTTCTCCTGATATGATTTGCACCCTGAAAAATAAGGAGATGGTATAAAATGGCTGTCAATCCATTTGTGCTTCTGAGAAAAATAGATGACTCCGGCCGCATTGGTTTGCCAAAAGAAATCAGAGAACGGTTAGGCGTGCAATCTGGAGATTATATTTTATTTTTAGAGGATACAAAAGGAAACATTATTTTAAACAGTTTTGTAACTAAAAAAGAAATAAAAGAACAGCTACTGTGTTGGATTATACGCTTTAGCAAAATTTATGGGGTTTCTCTGGCATTGCTGGATAAAAAGGGAAATAAAACCATTTTTTTTGGCGAGAAAGATTTACACCAAGAAAAGTGTTTGGAGCAAATCAGAAAAGACATTGAAAAGGGCATATACAAGCAAACAGCAAATATGATATTTCCTATTGAGAAAGGGGTATGTCATTATGGTTTTATTGTAGTATTATATAGAAAAGAAATGAAGTTTTCTTCGGAAACGGTTATAGCTGGAGCAAAGCTATTGTCAGATATCATTTTTGATATTTATGAAAGGAGGCTGTAAATATGAATATA
>DVLQ01000185.1 GCA_018715395.1 Candidatus Coprocola pullicola
TCCAATTTTCTCCGCCGTTGCATCCACATCCAAATCCATTCATACTATAGTACCTCCTTAAAATTAGAAATGATTTCTTGTTACATCTCTATCCTATGAGGTCTTTTGTAAAATATTGCCTGTCTATGAAAAAAAATTTTTAAAAATTTATATTATAGTTCCGTTCTGGTATGAAACTGCTTTAAATTACCTTCTTTTAGTTCTCTTTTTTTCAATTCTTCCAAAACATCATCCCATGTAATTTCTCTTTCTGCCAAAAGTACAGAAATATGATAAAGTAAATCGGACAACTCATAGATAACTTGGTCTTTTTGTTCATTTTTTGCGGCAATAATGGTTTCTGCCGTTTCTTCTCCCACTTTTTTTAATATTTTATCCAATCCGTTTTCAAAAAGGTAATTGGTATAAGAGCCTTCTTTAGGATTGTTTTTTCTATCTATAATCACTTCATACAGTTCATACAAAACATCTTTATTTTCCATTATAATATTTCCTCTCCTTTGCTGTTGCGATAAAAACAAGAACGTTTTCCTGTATGACAAGCAGCGCCTTTTTGTTCAACTTGAATCAGCAATGCATCTGCATCGCAATCATACAAAATCTCTTTGACATACTGATAATGTCCGGAAGTATCGCCTTTATGCCAAAGCTGTTGACGACTTCTGCTGTAATAATGAACTGTTCCTTTTTTTAATGTCAATTCCACTGCTTCTTGATTGGCATAAGCAAGCATGAGTACCTGTCCTGTTTGAAAATCCTGAGCAATGACAGGAATCAAGCCTTTTTCATCAAATTTTAATTGTTCTATAAAAGAAAATTCTGCCATAGTTTCCTCCTACAATCTAACAGGAATCTGTTTTTCCTGCAAATATGCTTTTAAATCTGCAATTTCTAATTCTTTAAAATGAAACAATGACGCCGCCAATGCCGCATCTGCCTGTCCTTTTGTCAGCACATCATAAAAATGTTCTTTTTTTCCTGCTCCGCCGGAAGCAATCACAGGGATTTTCACTTTGGAAGCAATTTCTTTTGTCAAATCAATATCATATCCGTTTTTCACACCATCACAATCCATACTGGTCAGCAATATTTCTCCTGCTCCAAGGCTTTCCGCTTCCAATGCCCATTGCAGAGCATCTCTTCCTGTATTGACTCTTCCACCGTTTAAATAGACGTCAAAACCGCCGTCTTTTCTCGCCTTAGCGTCTATGGCAACCACAACGCACTGACTGCCAAACTTTTCTGCAGCTTCTTTTATCAGTTCCGGTCTTTTTAACGCCGCGCTATTTATAGATATTTTGTCTGCACCGGCGCTGAGTATTTTTCTAAAATCTTCTATACTTTTGATACCTCCGCCTACTGTCAAAGGGATGAATACTTGTTCTGCTGTTCTTTTTACTACATCCAGCATAATATCCCTTGCATCAGCGGAAGCGGTAATATCCAAAAAAACAATTTCATCTGCCATAGACTTGTTATAAAAAGAGGCAATTTCTACAGGATCTCCGGCATCTTTTAAATTCAGAAAATGAACTCCTTTTACAACACGTCCGTTTTTGACATCAAGACAAGGAATGATTCTTTTTGTATGCACAATATTTTCCCCCTTATCCTTCAAATTTTTTTATCACTTGTTCTAAATCCAACGTTTGCTGATACAATGCTTTTCCTATAATCACGCCATGTGCATTGATTTTTTGAACATTTTCCAAATCTGCCATATTAGAAATTCCTCCAGAAGCAATGATATGCATACCTGTTTTTTCTATCAATTCTTTTGTTGCCTCTAAATTAATTCCTGACATCATGCCATCTTTTGCAATATCTGTATAAATAATGGTTTTGACGCCATATTCTTTCATTTTCAAACACAAATCCAATGCAGAAACATTGCTAATCTCCTCCCAGCCTGCAATAGCAACATAACCTTCTTTAGCGTCAATACCTACTACAATTTTATCAGAACCAAATTTTTCCACTGCCTGTTTTACCAATTCGGGCTGACGCACTGCCACAGTGCCTAATATTACTCTGGAAACACCCTTTTGCAATTTTCTTTCAATGTCTTTTAAAGAGCGGACTCCTCCGCCTGTCTGCACAGGTACATCGCTGAGCTTTGCAATTTCTGCTATGATTTGCTCATTTTCCGAAATTCCTTCTTTTGCTCCGTCCAAATCTACAATATGTAAATAAGTTGCTCCTTTTTCAATCCATTTTTTTGCTGCTATTACAGGGTTTTGTTCATATACAGTTACTGCATCAAAATTTCCTTGTTTTAAACGTACACATTTTCCGTTTTTAATATCTACTGCCGGATATATCTGCATGGTCAAATCCTCCCAAAATTTTCCAATATTTTTAATCCTACATCTCCACTTTTTTCAGGATGAAACTGCAATGCAAAAATGTTGTCCTTTTGTGCCGCCACTTGTATTTGTTTGCCATAATATGTGGTAGCACTGACAATAGGAGCCTCTGTTTGTAAATAATAGGAATGAACAAAATAGACATAAGGTTCTTCTTCCAAGCCTTCAAAAAGAGGACTTCTCATTTGAATAGAAAGACAATTCCATCCCATATGAGGAATTTTTACTGTATCAGGCAATCGTCTGATTTCTCCTTTTAATAGGCATAGCCCTTCATGCTCTCCATATTCATAGCTTTTTTCAAAAAACATCTGCATTCCCAAACAAATTCCCAGCAAAGGTTTTTTTTGTTCTACCACACGATAAAGGGCTTTATCAATGTTCTTTTGTTTGATAGTAGCCATAGCGTCTGCAAAAGCGCCTACTCCAGGCAGTACTACTTTATCTACTTTTTCAATCACAGACGCTTCTTCCGTAATGACAGCCTGCATACCTAAAAATTCAAAAGCTTTCTGCACACTTCTAAGATTGCCCATACCATAGTCAATAATTGCGATCATATTTCTCCCTCCAACATTCCCTTTGTAGAAAGTACGCCTTTTATTCTCTCATCATAAGAAACAGCAATATCCAACGCTTTTGCAAAAGCTTTAAACATGGCCTCTGCAATATGATGGTCGTTGGTTCCAGCCAATACCTTAATATGAAGGTTCAATCCGCCATGCAAACACAATGCTCTAAAAAATTCCTCCACCATTTGAGTATCCATTGTACCTAACCGTTGTGTAGAAAACTCAGCGTCAAAACCTAAATAAGGTCTGCCGGATATATCTAATGCACAAACTACAAGAGCCTCCTCCATAGGTAATATAAAACTGCCATAGCGTTTGATGCCTTTTTTATCTCCTAATGCCTGAGCAATGGCTTTTCCCAATACAATGCCCACATCTTCTATAGTATGGTGGCAATCTACATGCAAATCTCCTTCTGCTTTTAAATCTAAATCTAAAAAACCATGTTTTGATACATGAGTAAGCATATGGTCAAAAAAACCAATACCTGTACAAATGTGGCTTTCTCCTTTTCCATCTAAATTCATTTTTATTTTAATTTTAGTTTCATAAGTATCCCTTTGTAATTGTGCTGTTCTCACATTGATTCCTCCTTATGGCTTTCTTACCTTTACAGCATTGGCATGCGCTGTCAAACCTTCCGCCTGTGCAAATGTGACAATATCTTCGGCTAATTCCAAAAGTGCTTCTTTGCTAAAAGAAAGTATACTGGATTTTTTGATAAAATCATCTATGGACAAAGGGGAGAAAAATCTTGCTGTTCCGCCTGTAGGCAAAACATGATTTGGTCCTGCCATATAATCTCCCAAAGGTTCGGGAGTATATTCTCCCAAAAAAATTGCTCCTGCATTTTTTATTTTGGGAAGCAGTGAAAACGGTTCTTTGGTACAAATTTCCATGTGCTCCGGAGCAATGATATTGCCCAATGCACAAGCTTGCTGCATATCCTTTGCAATTACAATAAGCCCATAGTTTTTTAAAGATTTTTCAATGATTTCTTTTCTTGGCAAAAGAGCAGTTTGCCTTTGCAGTTCCTTTTGCACTGCCTCTGCCAGTATTTGACTGTCTGTTACAAGCATTGCAGAAGCCATTTCATCATGTTCTGCTTGAGAGAGCATATCTGCCGCCACATACACAGGGTTTGCTGTATCATCTGCTATCACAAGTATCTCGCTTGGTCCTGCCACAGAATCAATATTTACCTGACCATATACACTTTTTTTTGCCAACGCCACATAGATATTACCGGGTCCACATATTTTATCTACCTTTGGTATGCAGGTACTGCCATAAGCCAAAGCCGCAATGGCCTGCGCTCCTCCAACCTTGTAAATTTTTGTAACGCCTGCCTCCTTTGCCGCTACAAGCGTTGTAGGAGTCACACGACCGTCTTTTTTTGCCGGCGTTACCATAATGATTTCCGAAACGCCGGCTACGGAAGCAGGTATTGCATTCATCAAAACACTGGAAGGATAAGAAGCCTTTCCTCCCGGCACATAAATGCCTACTTTTTCCAAAGGACGTATGAGCTGTCCCATCATCTCTCCGTTTTCAGAAGGTTCCAGCCAACTGTTTAATTTTTGTTTTTCATGAAATTGCTTGATTCTCTTTGCTGCCTTTTGTATTACTTTTATCAGATTTTGTTCTACCTGAGTATAAGCATATTTTATTTCTTCTTCTGTTACCTGCACAGTCTGATGAGTCAATTCTATTTTATCAAATTCCTTTGTATAACGGAATAATGCCTCATCTCCATTTTTTTTCACATCATATACTATGTCGTTTACAATTTGCTGTATATCATTTTTTTCTGTTTGATTTCTTTGCAATATTTCCTGTAACTTTTGTTGAGTGTTATCGCTGCTTTTTAATACTGTTATCATACCGGTTCCTCCTATTATATCACCGGATTCTGTTATGTTAAAATGATATAGACAACAGCCCCTTGTTGAATAAAAACAAAAACTTTTCCTACCGGAAAGGAGCGGTCACTATTTATAAATGCAAAAATTACTTTTAAAGATTTTGCTATTTCCTGTCCTCATTACTTTTCTCATTCTTTTTAGCATTATGAAAAAGATAAATACCAACATCAAATCTATTTTGGATATCATTTCTAATTTTTTATTTTATCATCATTTTACCTGCAACCATTCTTTTTTGTCCGAACAAGCAACTTGCTTGCAGGTGTTACATATGCTTAAGAACAAGCAAAACACTGGTTTTTATTTTAAAAATTTTTTAAGTGTTATCTTTTATTTGTATGTTCCTTTTTATGATTGTATTTTTAAAAGTCTTTTCTGCATTTTTATTTTCATATTAAGTTAACAGAACCTATAACTGTTCTCATTCTATCAATGATTTCCATAATTCTTTTGTGTTCCATTTTCATACTCCCTCTATTGACAATCACTCTGGCAGAAAGAGGATAAAATTTTTCCAGCACTTGCAGACCATTTGCTTTTAATGTAGAGCCTGTTTCTACAATATCTACAATTACATCAGACAATCCCACAATGGGCGCCAGTTCCACTGAACCATTTAATTTGATGATTTCTACTGTTGTTTGCTGTTTATCAAAATAATTTTTGGCAATACGAGGATATTTTGACGCCACACGAATATTATTCATTGTTTTTAATTTCTCTTTCATTTCGGGTTTTCCTGCCACTGCCATATAACACTTTCCCAATTTTAAATCCAGCATTTCATAGAGGTTTCTTTCCTCCTCCAATATGGTGTCTTTTCCCACAATGCCGATATCTGCCGCACCATATTCTACATAGGTAGGAACATCGCTTGCTTTTGAGAGAAAAAATTTTAATTTTAAATCTTCATTGACAAATATTAGTTTTCTTGTTTTTTGTTTCATTTCTTCACAGGGCATACCGATTTTTTCAAACAATTCCATAGTTTGCTCCGCCAATCTGCCTTTTGCCAATGCAAATGTCAAATATTTCATTGTTCTTCCTCCTCTTTTGGCAATATCAATTCTTCTACTGCAATATCCACTGTAAAACCGCCCATTTCATCAGCCAAGCTAATGACTTTCATATCTCTGCTGTTTATAAAATATAATACATGGGTCATATTTTTTGCATGAGCATACTGCATATTTTTTTGTATATCCTCTCCCAAAAGGCTCATTTCCATATACATACCGCTTCTGCGATAAATATTGGCTATTTCTATAGCTTTTGCTCTGCCGGCATCTGCAAAAGCAATCAATGTTTGCGGTTTTTTTTCTTTTACCACAACGCCTTGCTTTTGTACTGCTGAAAGTATTTCGTTTAATTTTAATCCCATACCCACTGCCGGCATGTCCGTACCATACTGCGCCACTAAATGGTCGTAACGTCCTCCGCTGACAATACTATATCCGCCGCCATTGACATATCCTCTGAATATAATGCCTGTATAATAATTCAACTGCCCTATCATTCCCAAATCAAATGTGACATATTCTGCAATATTATGATAACGCAATATTTGATATAAATCCTGTAAACGAGAAACGGCTCTTTTTGCTTTTTTATTTTGTGTCAATTTTTTGACATAGGCAAGCACTTCCAATGTACCTACCAGTTTAGGAAGTTCTATAAAAAGCTTTCTAATATTTTCAGGCATGGTATGTTCTGTTACAATTTTTTCAGCTAAAACATAATCTCGGTTGCCAATAGCATATTGTAACTGATTGCAAATTTCCTCAGACAGTCCTGTTTCTTCCAATATGCCTTTAAAAAATGTCACATCTCCCACAATCATTTGAAAATCGCTAAGCCCTGCCGCCAGCAAGCTATTGACTGCCACTGCAAGCACTTCTCCGTCTGCATCGACGCTGTCTATGCCAATAAGCTCTATGCCGGCTTGTGAAAATTCTCTCAGCTTTCCTTGGTATTGCTCATTATAGCGAAAAGTATTTCCAAAATAATAAAATCGCATAGGTTCCCCTTTTTTTTCTGAAAAAGAAGTAGCAGCCATTCGAGCAATGGGAGGGGTCATATCTGTACGCAATGCCAATGTAGAACCATCTCTGTCAAAAAAACGATACATTTCTTTTGGTTTTGTACTGCCCAGTTTTTCATCTGAAAACACTTCTATATATTCAAAAGTAGGCGTTTCTACCTGCTCATATCCAAAGCATCTAAAAATTTCTCCTATTTGGTGGGAAATATATCTTTTATAATCACATTCTTCAAAAAGCATATCTTTTACTCCAACAGGAGTATATAATTTATTATCTCTCATAGTGTTCATTTCCTCTCTCGTTTTACTTTATCACTCTACTTAAATAAAGTATTTTTTGTATTATAATACTGCTCATACTATTTGTCAAATAAAATTTTAAAAATAAAGTAAACCCCGACAGCGTTGTATTTCAAACAATACCATCGGGGTATATATCTATTCTTTTTGTTTTTCATTTACTATTTTATCTAATTCTTCACGAAAAGTATTGATATCTTTAAACTGACGGTATACAGAAGCAAAACGAACATAAGAAACTTCATCTAAGTCTTTTATCCGTTCCATCACCATTTCTCCTATTTTTTTACTTTGGATTTCTTTTTCTCCTGCTCCTATCATGGTATTTTCAATGTCATCTACCAAAGCTTGCATTTGCTGTCTGGAAACAGGACGTTTGTTACAGGATTTCATAATACCGCCCAATAATTTTGTTTTGTCAAACAATTCTCTGCTGCCATCTCTTTTTACAACTGTAATAGGAATTGTGTCAATCCTTTCATAGGTTGTAAATCGTTTTCCACACTTTTCACAAAGTCTTCTTCTGCGAATAACAGAATTGTCCTCTTGGCTTCTGGAATCAATTACCTTTGTATCTTGGTAATTACAAAATGGGCATTTCACAGAATATCCTCCTTTCAGACATCTGTCCTATTTTCTATTTTTTACAGCAATTTTATATTCTCAAACAGCAAAGTTGCTGCTGATGTTGTGAATCTGCCTTTTGTTTTTTTCTCTTTATTATGCACATATGCTATAGTATATACAAAAATCAAATTATGGTCAATAAAAAATCATGGTTTTTTATGATTTTATTATCATTAATAGTCTTATTTTAACATTCTCTTAAAATATCTTCTATATGCACATCTATCAGTATAATATCGTCCCCTATTTTTTTGATGCATTTCCAAGGAATGCAGTACTCTCTGCCTCCTCCAAACAAATTCCACATTTTTCCTCCCTCTGCAGGTAATATCAATGTGCATATTTTTCCTGTATGTACATCAAACTCTAAATCTGTCACATAGCCCAGTCTGCATCCGTCACAAACATTGATTACTTCCTTTTGTTTCAATTCACAAAATCTTTGACAATGCTCCATATTTTTCCTCCCAAAAATTTTTATTTGTATAGTATATGCCTTATATTACAATATCCACAACCATTTTATGTCTTTTTTTCACAAACCTCTGTATTGACGAATTTCTATTTCTATACTACAATATATATACATTTTAAAAATAAAGTCGCTATATCTTGTGGTTTTTGTCGAGATATGGCATATTTTTTACGCTTCTTACAAAAGCAGGAAGGCAGGGAGATGTTATGATAACAACCATTCAAAAAAGAGACGGCAGAACAGTTCATTTTGATATCAACAAAATTGCAAATGCAATACAAAAGGCTTTTGTTTCTACAGTAGGAGAAAAAGACTATGCTGTTTGTTTACAGTTAGCACAAACTGTATCCGAACATTTGCAGACACAACAATATCATTCTCCTTCTGTGGAACAAATTCAAGATATGGTGGAAAAAGTTCTAATTGAAAATGGTTATATTGGTACGGCAAAAGCATATATTCTTTATCGAGCAGAACGCACTCGTATTCGTAATATGAACAGCCGCTTGATGAAAACATTTGAGGACATTACATACAAAGAAGTCAGTGACAGTGATATTAAAAGAGAAAATGCCAATATTGACGGCAATACCGCCATGGGCTCTATGTTAAAATACGGTTCTGAAGGCGCAAAACACTTTTATGAATATTATGTTTTAAATCCTGCCCATTCTGAAGCCCACCAAAATGGGGATATTCACATTCATGACTTAGACTTTTATACATTGACAACCACTTGCTGTCAAATTGACTTATTAAAACTTTTTCAAAACGGCTTTTCTACAGGTCATGGCGTTGTAAGAGAACCAAACGACATTGCTAGCTATGCAGCATTAGCCTGCATCGCCATACAGTCTAACCAAAACGACCAACACGGTGGTCAAGCCATTGTCAATTTGGATTACGGCTTAGCCCCCGGCGTCAAAAAAACTTACATCAAACGCTATCATTCCAATATGATTTCTGCTGTTGAACTTACTACAGATACAGAAATGGCACAGCAAATGACAGAAATATTTGAAGCCCTTTCCAAAAAAGAACTCTATCCTACCATTGATGAAAATGAGCAATATACAAAAGAAGAAACAAAAATGCTGTCGGAATTAGGTCTGGAAGAAAAAATCATTGAAAAAGCACAAACATTTTCCAAAAAGAAATCTCTTACAGAAACAGACAAAGCCACCTATCAAGCTATGGAATCTTTGATACATAATCTAAACACTATGCATTCCAGAGCAGGAGCCCAAACTCCCTTTTCTTCTGTCAACTATGGTATGGACACCTCCACAGAAGGCAGAATGGTAATCAAAAATCTTCTTCTGGTCACAGAAGCAGGCTTAGGAAATGGAGAAACACCTATCTTTCCAATACAAATTTTTCGTGTAAAAGAAGGAATCAACTTCAATCCCGGAGAGCCAAATTATGACTTATTCCGTTTAAGCTGCCGTGTCAGTGCAAAACGTTTGTTTCCCAATTTTTCTTTTCAAGACGCTCCTTTTAATCTTCAATATTATAAAGGAACACCGGAAACAGAAATTGCCTATATGGGCTGTCGTACAAGAGTGATAGCAAATGTTTATGATAAAGAAAAAGCAGTTTCTCCGGGGCGCGGCAATTTAAGCTTTACAACTATCAATTTGCCTCGTATCGCTATATTAGCAAATGGCAACATTGATTGGTTTTATAAAGAACTGGATAGAAAAATAGACCTTGTGATTGAGCAACTTCTGGAACGCTTTGAAATACAGGCAAAGAAAAAAGTACACAATTTCCCATTTCTGATGGGAGAAGGCGTTTGGATTGACAGTGAAAAACTCTCCCTCAACGATGAAGTAAGAGAAGTTTTAAAGCATGGTACATTATCTGTAGGCTTTATTGGCTTAGCTGAATGTTTAAAAGCTCTCATCGGTATGCACCATGGAGAAAGCGAAGTAGCACAAAATATGGGATTGGATATTATCAGCCATATGCGTCGTCGTATGGACGAAACCGCTGAAAAAATGCATTTAAATTTTACACTTCTTGCTACGCCGGCAGAAGGGCTTTCAGGCAGATTTTTGCGTATGGACCAAAAACGTTTTGGCATACTGGAAGGCATTACAGATAAAGAGTATTATACAAACAGCTTCCATATTCCCGTTTACTATCCCATCAGCGCCTTTAAAAAAATACAATTAGAAGCCCCTTACCATGCTTTAACAAATGCCGGACATATCACTTACATAGAATTAGATGGAGATACCACACAAAATGTAGACGCTTTTGAAAAAATAATCCGTTACATGAAATCCCAAAACATAGGATATGGTTCTATTAATCACCCTGTAGATAGAGATCCGGTATGCGGCTATAACGGTATTATAGGAGATACTTGTCCAAAATGCGGCAGAACAGAACTAGACGGCATTCCCTTTCAAAGGATACGTCGCATTACAGGATATTTGGTTGGCACTCTTGAACGCTTCAACAATGCGAAAAGAGCAGAAGAACGCGACAGAGTAAAGCATTCTATAGTACAAGCAACTGCTTTTAAAAAAGAAGAGGATACTTTATGAAAATACAACTCAGCGGTATTGTAAATGATTCTATTGTAGATGGAGAGGGCATCCGTATGACCATATTTACACAAGGCTGCCCACATCATTGTCCAGACTGCCATAATCCTCAAACTCATAGCTTTATGGGAGGTTATGAAGCAGATACGGATAAAATACTTTCTATGATGTCAGAAAATCCTTTGCTGGACGGTATCACCCTTTCCGGCGGAGAACCTATGCAACAGCCTGAAGCTTGTTATATTTTGGCAGAAGGTGCAAAAAAATTAAATTTAAATGTATGGGTTTATACAGGATATACTTGGGAGGAGCTTCTGAAAAAAAACAATCCTTCTATACAAAAACTTTTACAAAAAACAGATATTTTAATTGATGGAAGATTTATTGCCTCACTTCGTTCTTTAGAACTGGCTTTTAAAGGCAGTTCCAACCAAAGAACTATAGACGTACAAAAAAGTCTTTTACAAAATCATATTATACTTTATAAAAAAAATGTTAATTAAGTATCTGTTTCTAAAAACCATTATGAAATATTACAATCAAAACCCAACCTGTATTTTGTGCCCACACCAGCAAAGCATATTACAGACACAACTAGATATACTTATTAAATACTGCTGACTGCATTACCATCTCAGACAGCCGCTAAAACGGCTGTCTTTTTATGCCCTATTTTATCTTGTCAATGGGTCAATATATTTATTAAATCCATTATAATATCTTCCTATAATTAATTTTTGATATATTCTGTTATTATATTTTTATTTGTTTCATATTCTCTAAATCTATTGCTTATATTTTTAATTTATACATCTATCAAAAATCATCAAACAAATTCTCCTTTTTAGAAATCCCACAAATTGAGAGATAGCAGTATCTCTATTAATATGCGGATATGACTTAAACTGCTTGCGATTGTCAAACAGTTACATTTTTCTATTCACACTTTTTTAAATTCTTTCAATCATTCTTAAGTTTTTTGTATTTTTCTAAGCTTCTATATTTTAAAGCAAATATTCTATAAACATTCCTATTTTGAACATAATAAACTTTTCATATCATTTATAATAAAACACCCTTGATTTTGAAATCGGTTGAAAAATCTGTTTTCATCCTATCAAAATAAATTTTATTGTTATAATCTCCTCATTTCACCAACAGAGCCTATTGTTTATTCGTACTTAAGCACACAAAAAACCTTTATTCTCCTATAGGATGATTTTTCTAGCTCGCTGTTTCTATCTTATGCGTCAATGTAGACCATGGTGCGCTGTGTTATCTAATATCCTTAAAAGGATTTCCGACTCCAGTGCTAGTTGTTCTTTGGCTATACATCATCTACATTTTTTGCGACTGTATCAACATAATAAAATTCTTTGTTTCTATATTTGTATTTCAACTTATGAAAATATTGCTATCATATTGTACTGCTTTTGCTTATAAAACTTGATATATTTATTTTCAACAATATCTCTACCAGAATATGTACACAATGGACATACATCTGCCTTTGATATATTCACTTCTTTTCACTCACATAATATTTCCCCTATTTTTTTAATCTTCATATTTTGGAGCAAATGTTATGTGATATTTGTAATTCCATTTTGTATGCCATAAACATGTATATCTGTAATACCTCCATATACGAACCTCCTCTTCACTCTTTTTGGCAGATAGCTATGATAATGAAAAAGAGTTTTTACTTCTACTTCAACGCTAAAAGGCTTTCATGCATCCAACGTATATTTTTTTAGATAAAAAAGCATCCACCCGCCTAGCGGGTGGTTTTTCTCATGCGGGCATAGCCCTCTGTTCCTCGCGTATGGGTGAACGCATAACCTGATCTGCCAACTGCGCCTCTGTTACCTGCTACCCTTAAAAGGGTTTTCCCATTC
>DVLQ01000186.1 GCA_018715395.1 Candidatus Coprocola pullicola
CACCGCCGGAGGAGGAAGAGCTGCCTTTACCACCACTTTGCCATACCATGTTGCCTTCATTACTTGTACTCTCTTCTGTTGATGTGTCTGGTGTGGTTGGCTCTGTTGTATCGCTTGGCACTTGTGTTGTATTTCCACCCTTTAATACTCTATCAAGTGTAGAAACTGCTTCCGCTCTTGTCATGCCTCTGCTGCCGCCAAAGCTGCCGTCTGGATAACCTGACATATAACCGCCTGCTACTACTGCTCCAACAGCGCCTTTTGCCCATGCTGGAAGCTGTGCCGCATCTGTAAAGCCGTTTGCTCCCGCTTCATTGCTTGTCAGCATCAACGCATTGCTGATAAAAACAGCCGCCTGCATTCTTGTTACAGTTTCATTTGGTTTAAATGTGCCGTCTTCAAATCCACTTGCAATGTTGTTACCCACTGCTTTTGCTACATCATTGTAATACCAATCGCTTGGGCTAACGTCGCTAAAGCTGATTGCCGCAGAACCCTGTGTGGAAACTGCACTGTTTAAAAGGCGCACAAACTCGGCTCTTGTAATGGATTGGTCAGGTCTGAATGTGCCGTCTTCATAACCTCCGATTCTGCCCTCGTTTTGCCATGCTTCTATGGTTGCTTGCGCCCAATGCCCATTGATATCGCTTGCCGCCGCAAAAGCAGGCACTGCCGTGCTTACTGTCATTGCCGTTGACAGTAAAAATGCAATTGCTTGGTATCTTTTCATTTTTGTTCCTCCTTAAAATAGCTTTGTTTCTAGGATATTTTTTCCATTAAAAACTCATATAATACCATTGTCAAAAGATATATGTTTTGACAATTTATTATGTCTACACAAAGAAGTATATTTTATATGAATTTTTATGACTTTACTATATCATAAATTATCGGATTTGTCCAAGAAATTTAAAAAATTTTTTCAAAAATGAAAAAAAAAACTGTTTTCTCAAAAAATGTATATTTTGAGAGCTTATGTATTTTAAAAAATTAATTATTCTATTATTTTTATTCAATATCAAAATTTTTTACTTTTCATAAATTTCTGTAATATATTTTATTATTTTTTAATATTTGTTAACAAATAATTAAATAAAAATCCTCTATATTTTTCCTCTATATTTTAGATAAAGCATTTCATAGTATAAACCAACTATTTTTTTGCAAATATAATACACAAAAAAGGCTTGCCAAACAAAGGGGTTCCTAAATGGAATTGGTAGTCAAAATTTACTTTCGTCGAAAAAACAGCCAGTCCCAAGGTATTTATGCCGATGAAACGAACTGTTTATACTTCTGTTTACTTATCAAAGACTTGAATGAAATAAATTCTCTGTATTTTATTATCGCTTTTTCACAGAAAAATTTTTTAAATATGATTTTGCGTCCTCATTATTGCAATAACACAATTTAGATAACCCATATTACCTTTCCTATTAATAAATTTAACAATAACTCATGTCTTACTCACAAAGATATTTTTCTGTTTTTTATTCTTCTAAATGAAAAATTACAACAAAATTGAATAAATTATACTACATCTTTTTGATATATTTTCGAACATACAAAAAATCTAATCCATTACAATCTATATAATATGTTTTGGATTAGTACTGTGTTTGTTTCCGCCAATAGCTATGTTATTTTTTCATCTATAATATTATATATACTTTCTAAAGAAGTACTATAGCAGGAAAGTATTTATAACCTCTATACTTTAAAATCATCATAATATCAAGTCTATATTTAAATCTTCCTTTATTAAATCCAATAATTCATATTTCTTTTTTGTAACCGATTAATTTTTTACCGCAAACAATATCACAGCAAATTCTTATTTCACTATTTTTTAAGTCTTACTGCTTTCTATTTGTATAAATTACAGTCATTCTCATTGTTTAATTGTAATTTATAAATGGGAAAAAATTATTTCTTCAAAAGACATAATATTCTTGTCTTATTTAATACAGTTTTATTTTAAAATTTATTTTTTATATTTTATATAATGGTTCTGTTAAGAAAATTTATTTTTATAAAGTGAACGCTTTTTTATATGATACTCAATAAAAAAAACTATATTATAAATTGGGGAAGTTTTCATATAAAAAAATTTGCTCGCTTGTTCAGTAGAAACAACTCTTATGCTTATCAGCTGCCATTAAAAAGTACTACTGGAAATTTACTAGCAGAAACAAAACATTTGGGAGGACTAAAAAATCTATCAGCGATATTTCTCTACTGATTTCACCTTTACGCTCTATAAAATCCAGTGGAGTCGTAAATCGAAAAGCTTATGCTAAAATTTCTCTAAAGACAGAATGCACTTTGATTGAAACAGAATATAATTTAAAACCTATTTTTGATGTTATTCTAATGAAGAACAAATTATCAAAAAAATAATATATCATAAATGCCATTTTGTGTTTTTAATATAATAAGAGTCAGTATCTATATTCATACCGACTCTAAAATTGAGAACATAAGTTCAAATTCTTTTTACAACACCAAATATTTTATTACTCTTTTAAATATTATTTTTCTGGGTTTCCATCTACTCTTTCAATTTCAAAAGGCGTTACTTGATATACATAATAATTCAGCCAATTAGAAAACAAAAGATTTCCGTGACTTTTCCAACTGACAACAGGTCCCTTTTCAGGCATATCGTCTTTAAAATAATGCTTTGGAAAAGGTACATCATCCCTTTTTCCCAAATCTCTTTCATATTCGGTCTGCAAAGTCAGAGGGTCATATTCTGAATGTCCCATTACAAAAATACGACTGCCATGACGAGAAGAGGCAATATACAGTCCGGATTCTTCTGACGCGGATAACACTTCTAATCTTGGTTCTTTATAAACATCTTCCAGTCGCACTTCTGTATGGCGGGAATGAGGCACATAAAATATGTCATCAAAACCCCTCAACAAATCTGCACTTTTTACACGCACTGTATGAGGAAATACTCCAAACATTTTTTCTTTCAAAGGATATTTTTGAATTCCATAATGATAATAAAGTCCTGCCTGTGCTCCCCAACAAATATGTAGTGTAGATGTGACATGAGTTCTGCTCCATTGCATAATTTCTTTCATCTCTTCCCAGTAAGTCACTTCTTCAAATGGTAAATCTTCTATAGGCGCCCCTGTAATAATCATACCATCTAATTTTTTATGCTTTATTTCATCAAAAGTATGATAAAAGCTTTGTAAATGCTCCGGAGCAGTATTTTTTGTTTCATGATTTTTTGGAAAAAGTAGTGTAATATTTACTTGCAAAGGTGTATTTCCTAAAAGCCTTAAAAGCTGTGTTTCTGTGGTTTCTTTCAAAGGCATCAAATTTAATATGGCAATTTCCAAAGGGCGAATGTCTTGATGAAAGGCTCTTTCTTCTCCCATTACAAAAATATGTTCTTTTTCTAAAATCTCTTTTGCTGGTAAATGGTCTGGTATTTTGATTGGCATATTTTACTTCCTCCTTATTTTTTAATCAAAAAAACGCCTTCATAGAAAAATTCCTATGAAGGCGTATCTCACGCTGTACCACTTCACTTTATTTTCTGTAAAAAAAACAGAAAACCTCTTTTCCAGTACGTCCCAACAGGATAATACTGTTTCGCTGTAACAGGCGAACCTGTTGTAGCCTAGACCTTTTTCAAAAAAGGCTTCGGTACACCATTCAGGAGCCATTTTCAGCACTGTTTCCTCTACCTTTTTCCACCATATTGCAAGGCTCTCTGAAAGATTTCACAGTCTTACTTTCTCCATCATCACGTTTACAAAATATTTTACCATATTCTTTATTTTCTGTCAATCATTACTGTCACAATATTTTTTATTCTTATCCTATGGCATAATATGCAAGCTATAGAAAACGATCCTTTTTGTTAAAATAATAAATCATACTACTTCCTATCAATACTACTATGAAAAAATCTACATATTGATTAAATGTCCAGTCTTCAAAACCTTCTACCACAAAAGTGCAAAATATCATAAGCATCAAATATTTTGCCAATGTCATAAAATAACTTTTTATTTTAGAACAGGCAATTTGCTCCTTTTTTTTATAAAAATAATATAGCATTACGCTGCCTGCTATGATAAATAGAACAAAAACAAAGTATTTTTGTTTTGTCCAATGTTCAAACCCGTCTGTTATGATATAACAAAACAGAATCAAAATAAAATATTTTAGTAATATTACAAAATTATTTTTCATTGTTAAAACCATGCATCTAATATTGTAGATTCTTTTATTGTCTGTATGGAGGAAGTATATCCTTTCTCAGATATTAATCGTTCTGTTTTTCGAATTTCATACTCTCCATAAAACTGTCCGTTACTATCAAATCTACCCGAACCTATTTCTCTGTATTCATAATGTGATTGGTATATAATATCTTCCTCATCTCGGCTTTGCCATAGCTCTCCAAAAAAACTGGCAACAAAAATTGCTCCTAATCTTGTAACAGATGTGATACCTCCAAGCCATCCCACCAATGTTCCCAAAAACCCACTTTCGGATGCTTTTTGAAATTTTTTACTTGTGGTATAACTAAAACCATTCATAGGATACCAGCTAGTAGGATAAGAAACTCTTGTTAGCACAGTACTGTTTAAAATTTCATTTGCTTTTTCAATATTTGCTTCTGTTGGATTTTTTAAATAGATCTTATTGTCTATTATATTAACGTCTATTCCTCTTTCAAGCAATCGTTCCGTCTGCTGATTCAATATATGTCAAACAACTGTATTTTGTTGATATACTATCCTATCTGTTGCTTTTGCAAAAGCAATTGTACTTGAAGAAACTACAAAAACACACGACGTCATCAACGCTGTTACTTTTTTGAAAAAACCCATTTTCATTCCTCCTTACTATTACAACACCAATTGCTTGTATATTATTAATGACTATTTTTTTAGTCTATTTTATATTATACTCATACATTTATTTTGTCAACATTTTTTTACAAATTATTCTAATTTTATATAAAATATTCTACTACAAAGAATTTTTCAGATATATTATACATCCCATTCTCTCAACATTCATACTTTTATTTAGAAAGAAATAGGCTTATTGGTAATATGATTTATTTCTTTGAGAACTTGCTATTTTACAACAGAAACATTTTTGAACAAAATCAACTATATCAAAAAGCATAAAACAAAAACCATAAAAAACCATCACTGTCTGAATACATTTTTCAAAAAATTTATTCTGCATTCCTTTTTTATTACAGTAAATACAGATATATTCGCACACTATAACATGATATATTACAAACATAGTATATTTAATTGCTTTTGATTATAGCAAAAAACAGCTCTATTGTCAATCTATTAAAAAACTTCTTTATCACAACCTCTAACTGTTTCTTATAAAGTCCATCCATTCCAATTTTCCTGTATTTTCATTGCTCAACAGCAATGTTGCTTTTCCTCTTTCTCCTGTTTGAGGCAATACAATGGAAATATCTTTTATTTTTTTCTCTTTTAAAAGTTTCTTGACTATTTTGGAATCTAATGAAACACCATAAGGCTCTAGCGTATTTTTCCATATTGTAAATTGACATCCCTCTTTCCATGCTGTGCAATAATATGCCTTTGTATTTTCCAATATACTTCCTTTCTGGCAAAGAGGACATTTTCCCAAACTTTTTATTGTTTTTTTCCCTTTTCCTCTTTGACTTTCCTGTTCAAATACAATATTTTCTTTTCTTTTGTCAGATGCTTCTATTAAAAAATAAACATAACGTTCAATACTTTTCATAAATCTTTCAGATGACATTTTTCCTTTAGCAATGGAAGAAAGCCCTTTTTCCCATTTTCCCGTTGTTTGAGGAGATTTCAATTCTTCCGGTACAATTTCAATCAGCTTTATACCTTTTTCTGTGGGAACCAGATTTTTGCCTTTTCTGATAATATAGCCTACTGTTAGAAGTCTTTCTATGATGGCGGCTCTTGTAGCCGGCGTGCCTAGTCCGCTTTCTTTCATCTGTTCTTTCAATACTTCATCTTCTACAAAACGTCCTGCGTTTTCCATAGCGGATAATAAACTGCTTTCTGTATAATATGCCGGTGGTTTTGTTTTCTTTTTCAATAGCTTTGCTTGTTTTACCACTACTGTTTCTCCTTGTTTTAAGTTAGGCAATATTTGTTCTTGTTTTTTTTCATCTTTTGTTTTTTCTATATCCAATGCTTTATAAATGGCTGTCCAACCTTCCTGCAAAACCGTCGTGCCCTTTGATATAAATTTTTGTTGCTCTACTATTGTGATCACCTTTGTAACCATATAAATATATTGAGGATAAAACACAGCCATAAAACACATTACAATAACATGATATACCTTTTTTTCTTCCTCTGTTAAGCTCTCCAAAGAAATTTTTCCATCAGTAGGAATGATAGCATGATGGTCTGTCACTTTGCTATTATCTATTATTCGTTTATGAAATGGAATGTTCTCTTGTGAAAAAATATAGGAAATAAAAGAAGTATATTTCTGCACTCTCTGTAATTTTAGTAATGTATTTTTCACTTTTTGTTTCATATCTTCGCTCAAATATCTGCTGTCTGTACGAGGATAAGTAATCATTTTTCTTTTTTCATACAAATCCTGTGCAATAGAAAGGGTTTTTTGAGCAGAAAATCCAAATTTTTTATTGCAATCTCTTTGCAGCTCTGTCAAATCATAGAGCAATGGAGGAGATTGCTTTTTTTCTTCTTGAGTAATTGAAAAAACACTCCCTGTTTTTCCTTGTACTTTTTGCACAATTTCTTGCGCTTGTTCCAATTTTTTGATTTTTGTATCTGTTTCTTTTTTATCAAACCAAATACCGTTAAAATTTTCATACATAGCTTGTACTTCATAATAATCTTCAGGCACAAAAGCATCAATTTCTTTTTGTCTTTCTACCATAATTGCCAATGTAGGCGTCTGTACTCTTCCAATACTCAACAAAGCATTGTATTGCAATGTATACGCTCTTGTAGCATTCATACCAACCAGCCAATCTGCTTCAGAACGGCATTTTGCACAAAGATATAAATTATCATATTCTCTGCCATCTTTTAGCCTTGCAAAGCCTTCTTGGATAGCAATATCTGTCATACTGGAAATCCAAAGTCTTTGAAATGTTTTTTTGCAATTTACCATTTCATAAATATAGCGAAATATCAGTTCTCCTTCCCGCCCACTGTCTGTTGCACAAATTAAGCTATCTACTTCTTTACTGTTCATGAGTTTTTTTAATATTTTTAATTGGGGCTGTGTTTTTTTTACTGCCTTTAATACCATTTTTTTAGGTAATATAGGCAAAGTTTCTCTTTTCCATTTTTTGTATTTTTCATCATAGTCCTCAGGGTCGGCTAGTGTTACCAAATGACCGATTGCCCAAGAAACAATGTAATTTTCTCCTGCTAAAAATCCCTCTTTTCTTTCTTTGCACCCCAAAACACGGGCAATATCTTTTGCTACAGAAGGCTTTTCTGCAATAACAAGTATTTTTCCCACTTTTTCACTTCCTTTATTTCGTATTTGTATATCATCATATCATGTCCTTTATTTTACCGCAAACAAAATCATACCATTGACAGTCTTATCACTTCTGGATACAATAAAAGAAATATTCTTTTTTATTTGGAGGTGCTTTATGCACAGCTATAAAATCTTTTCAGACAGTGCCTGTGATTTGCCTTCTGCTTATACAACGCAATATGACATTGGCATTGTTCCCTATTCTGTTTCTTTTGGAGATGAAAAATATTATAAAGAAATTTTAGAATTAAAACCAGCAGATTTTTATCAAAAGATTGTTTCACAACATATTTTTCCAAAAACATCTTTACCTTCTATACAAGATTATATAGACGCCTTTGAGCCTGTATTAAAATCCGGAAAAGATATCATATGTGTTTGTTTAACAGAGAAATTCAGCGGTTCTTATCAAAGTGCCTTAAATGCCAAAAATATTCTCTCAGAAAATTACACTGACAGAACCATTGAAATCATCGACTCTCGACAGGCTACCGGAGGTCAAGGACTTTTACTTTATGAAATGGCTCAAATGCAATTGGCTTGCTACCCTTTGCAAAAAGTTGTAATAGAAGCAAAAAAACTGCGTGATACTGCAAAAATCAATTTTACAGTAGAGTCCTTAGATTATCTTCAAAAAGGCGGGCGCATTGGCAAAGCCGGCGCTTTAGCTGGTACCATACTAAATATCAAACCAATTATCGAAATGACCCAAGGAGAGTTACATCCTGCCGGAAAAGTAAGAGGTTTTAAAAAAGCTGTCAAAACCATTATTGATATGACAGAAAAAGAAATCGGTACAGAAGCGGAAAAATATCGGCTTTGTATCATTTCTGCCCAAAAAATGGAAAATGCTATGGAATTAAAAAAAGCATTACAGCAAAATACAAAATATGATATATTAGAAATTCCTTTTCAAGTAGGGGTGACAATCGGCGCACATGCCGGTCCTACTGCATTAGGCATTTGCTACATTAAAAAATATACACAACTGTAATCAAAACCACCGGCTTAGCCGGTGGTTTGTTCTGCCCTTAGAAGGGGCTTTTACCAGCAGCTCTTGCAAGTGCTCTGAAAGTCCGCTAATCGCTCTACTTCTTCAACAGCCGCCCTTGGCGGTCTTTTTATTGGTTTTCTTTTATTTTTTCACCCATAAACATCAATGTACTCACTCAAACTGATTTGATCTGCTGTCCAATCTTCTTTTAGCTGATGATTGATATATTCCCCTATCTTCTTTGTGTTCTTCCTAACTGTATCTATATCCAAAATCTTCTGTTCCCATATTTATATTTCCTATTTGCATGTTGGTCGAATATAATCAGTGAACTTTTTCCTTTCAGATATCCTACTATTTCAGATACGCTATATTGGGGCGGTATACGTATCAGTATATGATCTACGCCGCTATAATCTCTATTCCTTTTCTATTGCATAAATCTCTAATCCCTATTTCCACTTTGAGTTTTCCATATATCGCTTGCCGTCTGAACTTTGGGGCAAAGACAATATCATATTTACATTCCCAACTTGTATGTGCTAAACGATTCATATAAAAACCTCCTATACTTTGTTGTATCTTGGCGGATTCAAGTCCATTA
>DVLQ01000187.1 GCA_018715395.1 Candidatus Coprocola pullicola
TATTTACAAATTTCTCTAGAAATATAAATAACATATTCAATATAATATAGACTACTTAATGATAAGAGCCTGCTTCATAAAATGGATTGCAAGCAATACAAAATTGAATGTTTGAGCATTACAGAAAACAGTTCCTTTTAAAAGATAAATAAAAAGCCCCCCTCTATTGTTCGGTGTTGGTTATGTCATTTTTGACACTTACTTTATTAAGTCGTTTTAAAGATTGCTTTATTTTTTTTTCTACACCATTTTCTGTAGGTTCGTAATAAATTTTGTTTACAAGCTCATCGGGCAGATATTGTTGCGGCACATAATGTCCAGGAAAATCATGAGCATATTGATAGCCAATGCCTTTTCCCATTTCTTTTGCTCCAGCATAATGGCAATCTTGCAAATGCTTTGGTACAGCTTTTATTTGTATATTACATACATCTTCCATAGCTTTTTCAATACCCATATAAGAAGCATTGCTTTTTGGCGCACAAGAAATATAAGTAACTGCTTGGGCTAGTATAATGCGACATTCCGGCATACCAATAAACTCAACTGCCTGTGCAGCAGCTACAGCTATCTGTAAAGCATGAGGATCCGCATTTCCAACATCTTCTGACGCAGCAATGACAATACGTCTTGCAATAAATTTAGGATCTTCTCCGGCATAAAGCATTTTTGCCAAATAATACAGTGCAGCATGAGGGTCAGACCCTCTCATACTTTTAATAAAAGCGGAAATGGTATCATAATGGTTGTCGCCATTTTTATCATAGTTTAAAGCCCTTTTTTGTATACAATCTTGTGCAACTGTTAAATCAATAATAATTTTATTATTTTGATTTTTTTCCGTTGTCAATACAGCCAGTTCCAGTGCATTTAATGCTGTTCTAGCATCTCCATTGGACATGTCTGCTAAAAAAGAAAGCGACTCTTGTGTAAGTTCTGCATGATAAGCCCCAACCCCTTTTTCTACGTCTTTTAAGGCTCTTTGCAATATTGTTTTAATATTTTCTATTGTTAATTGTTTTAATTCAAATAATATAGAACGAGAAACAAGCGCTTTGTTGACTTCAAAATAAGGGTTCTCAGTTGTAGCGCCTATCAGTATAATGGTTCCGTCTTCCACATAAGGTAATAGAGCATCTTGTTGGGCTTTATTAAAGCGATGAATTTCATCAATAAAAACAATGGTTTTTTTTTGATACATACCCAATTGCTCTTTTGCTTTTGTGATAGTTTCTTTGATATCTTTGACGCCTGACGTTGTGGCATTTAATTGTTCAAATATACTTTTGGTAGTATTTGCTATGATTTTTGCAAGTGTGGTTTTACCCGTTCCTGGTGGACCATATAATATAATAGATTGCAATCTATCTCCTTTGATAGCACGATATAATAATTTGTCTTTTCCAATAATATGTTCCTGTCCTACAAATTCTTCTAAAGTAGTGGGACGTATACGAGAAGCTAAAGGAACATCTGCATTTTTGGTACGATTGTATTCAAACAAATCCATACTGCTCCCCCCTATTTTGTTAAAAAAAATTTCTCCAATGCTAAAGCCACGCCATTTTCTTCATTTGAAGCTGTTATATAATCCGCTGCTTTTTGAATTTCTTCTTTAGCATTGCCCATAGCAATGCCAAGCCCTGCTTTTTCTAACATATCAATATCATTTCTATCATCACCCATAGTAACGGTTTCATTCATTGTAATACCAAAGTAATGACATAGTCTTTCCACGCCAGAAGATTTATTTCCGCCTTTTCGATTAATAAAAAGATAGCGTTCCCATAAATGTTCTCTTACATCAATTCTGTTATAATTTCCTTGTTGTATTGTTTTTTTTATTTCTTCAATGACATTTGTTTTTCCGGCAATAACAATTTGATAGACAGGAGCAGATATTGTTTTTAACTCTGACCAATTTTTAATGTAACGAATTCCTTCTAAAAAACTTTTTATTCTACCTTGTATCGTTCTTTTATTATAAATATCATATCGATATTCTTTTTCTGCTGTAGCAAATTTATAATAAAAATATCCCGTATTGACTTCAATAAAAAGTTCTTTTCCTTCTGTGGCAGAAAGTATAAAATCTATTTCACTTTTAGATAATTCTAAGCCTTCTATAATATTTCCTGTTTGAGGCTGTACTAACACAGCTCCATCAATACAGCCAATAGGCGCTGTAATACCAGCTTTTTTTGCCACAGGTAATGCTTTTCGTATGTTTCTTCCGGTACAAATGGTGACAATACCACCAGTATTTGTGACTTCTAAAATGGTTTTTTTTGTTTTTTCTGAAATATTACCTTTATTATCAATTAGTGTACCATCAATATCTATTACAGCTAATTTATACATATTCCTCCCCCTGTTTTAGAAAATATTTTGAGCATTTAAATAGTTTTTTTATTACAATTCATTTTTTTCAGTATACTTTTTTTTCAGTATCATATCAAGTCAATTTATTAGAAGAGATTGTGATTTTTTTAATATTAAAAAAAATATATTAGAATTTTATATTCCAAAAGATTTATTATTTTTATTGCAATATTATGATAATGGTGTTATAATATCATTGCTTATTTTTTTCGAAATAGCTCAGTCAGTAGAACAGCTGATTCGTAATCAGCAGATGGCTGGTTGTTCATAAGGATAAAATAAATTCGTAGTTTGATTATTTTGATACAAAAATTTCATATACCGAAATAACTCAGTTGGTAGAGTAACTGATTCGTAATCAGTAAGTCGATGATTGTAGTTAAGGATGTAAATAAAATAGCAGAAGAAAAAAAATTTTATATGCCGAAATAGCTCAGTTGGTAAAGCAACTGATTCGTAATCAGTAGGTCGCTAGTTGTTCATAAGGATAAATTAATTCGCAGATAAATTATTGTCATACTAAAATTTCATATGTGCCGGAATAACTCAGTTGGTAGAGTAACTGATTCGTAATCAGTAAGTCGCGCGTTCGAGTCGCGTTTCCGGCTCTTACAAAAAAACGGTTAAAACCTTGTATTTTAGCCGTTTTTTCATATTTATTATAAATTTAGATGTATTCGAAAGCTCTCTTGGTCTGTTTCTATATCTCGCGTCAGAAATCTTTTTGTGAATTCAATAACAATCCCTTGCAAAAAGAGTTGTGCTACAGAAGAAAACAGAAAACGATGTACCAACATCTTCTGGAACGCCTCCACCCTCTCCTGCCCAATCAGTACTTTTCTTTTTTCCTGTGTTTGCTGAAGTTCTATGATATCTACATTAGTATGGTATGCTTGAGATTTCTTTTTCAAAAAGTTTGAGAAAATCTGTTCCAAAATCAAATCTGCCTTTGGTATATAAACTCTTATGAAATCAGATGTCAAGATGGAATTTATCTTTTCAAACAATCCTTTAATTCCTCCAATGTAATCTCTCCACGATCACACAATTCTTTTTGTTGCCTTGCTTTTTCAGACCAGGCATAGAAATCTTCCTGAGAGATTTTCTTGCTCTTGATCCAAGCAAAACGCTTTTTATATTCCCGTCTGTAAACTTTGAATACCTCATCATCTTTCTTTTTTCTTTCCCAAAGATAAGACGCACCCAAATCACAGCATGTCCTGCCCATATCGTCAATGGCATGAGAGCAGTATTTTGTATCAGTTCTGCGACAAATCTCAAAATATTTTTTGCAGTTGTTGCATTTTCTGATAGGCTGCTCTTTCTTGATACATTCTCTTAAAATATAATCAACAACATCGTAAACGCTTTCAGGATAGGGCGCATCTGTAAATGCCTTATCTTCAACAACTTCACATTTTATTTTCAGCTTATCAAAGTGAAACAAATTCAAAGAATCGTCCTTATATTGTTAGCCTTTCATTTACAGCGTCTTTAGATAAATCTCTGTCAAGGCAGTTTTCAAAAATGTCCCTGACTTGGCGTTGTATCTCCACAGCTTCAGAAGGAATCCACGTCAGCTGTTTTCTTGGCAGAAGGTCAGTTATGTTTTTAAATTCCTGTTTTTCCGCCTGATGAAATCTCTTTTTCCAAACATAATAAGTGATTTCAAAGTATAGGTGAACCTCTGCCATGCGATGCAGAAAATCCAAAACGCTTCTGGTGTACTGAACATCTTTTTTCTGATAAAGGTTTTCGATATCCCTCCCCTGCTGTTCAAATTCTTCCATAAGTGGTTTGAAATCCACATACAGAAAATCAATCAGACTATCTGGAAACTGATACTCTTTTTTCTGTGTATATTCTTTTGTTTCTGTTAAGAACTTTTCCTGTTCGTCTAATAGATAGACTTTATATTGCAGTTCATCTTCCACGTTCATTTTCCTTTCCAAAACAAAATTAGACAGCATTATATTTTTATTATGATATATCTTAACAAAAATGCAATAACATGTTAGATTTTATTCATAAACTTATTATAATAATGTTTTTAATATGTCTAAATCTTTTAAAATATTCATGCTGGAGGTGGTTATCAAATGCACATATGGACTACAAGCCAATCAAGTTTGTAGTCAAAGATTTTCTCACACAAGGACTTGCTATACTTACTGGTGCTCCCAAGACTGGAAAATTATTTTTTGCTTTGTAGCTTTGTCTTTGCGTTGCAAAAGGCGACCCTGTCTGGAATGATGAAACAGCAAAAGGAACTATATTATATTTCTGTTTGGAGGATAACCTCTTTTATTTGCAAAACAGAATTCTCACCATAATAGATGACACACCTGCGAATCTGTTTTTTTGTTAGGAAACTGCCAGCCTTGGAGAAGGTCTGGAAGAATAGATTCTTTTCATTGGGTTTTTGATTGGGTGCTTTAGCTTAACAAAACCCCTAGTTCTACTAGGGGTAAATAAAATAATACTTTAGTACATGAGAAATGAAATAAAAAGTACTGCTCATTCCAAATATAGATGCCAATATCACATAGTATTTGCACCAAAATACAGAAGAAAAGTGATATACAAAGAATGAAGAGCAGATATAGGGCAAATCATTAGAAAATTATGTGAAGAAAAAAGGGTGAAATCCTTGAAGCGCAAGCATGTCCAGATCATATCCATATGTTAGTTAGTATACCACCATATCTGAGTGTAGCACAGTTTGTAGGATAAGAGTGCACTGATGATATTGGATAGGCATGCAAATTTAAAATAGAAATATGGAAGAAGAAA
>DVLQ01000188.1 GCA_018715395.1 Candidatus Coprocola pullicola
CATACTTATTGTGTTATTATAATGCAATATACTTGATATTTTATCCATATTTTTATAATAATAATTAAATTTAGTAAATACTTTTCTATTTTTTTCATCTTTTAAAATACTTTGTTACCATAAAAAAAGAAAACTGTGGTTTCTACAATTAAAATTTTTAATATATATTGTATGATTATTTTCAGCTTTTTTTATAAAAAAAGGGTATCGTCCCCTTCGATACCCAAAACCTTCCACTTTATTCTTCTTTTTCTTCCTTTTTTGGTTCTATATAACCACATTGCACATTAGAACAAACGATTTTAGGATTTTTCTTTCCTTTTTCCTCCATATAACTGCCGCACCGAGGACATTTTTCGCCTGTAGGTTTGTTCCAAGACATAAAACCGCACTCAGGGTTATTTTCACAGCCAAAATATTTTCGTCCTTTTTTTGTTTTTTTAATCAATACTTTTCCGCCGCATTGGGGACACGCAACACCTGCATCTTCATAAAAAGGCTTTGCATTTTGACATTCCGGAAAACCGGGACAAGCAAGAAATTTGCCGTATCTTCCGTATTTTACCACCATGTTTCTGCCGCATTTTTCACATATGATATCTGTCACTTCATCTTTGATGTCAACTTTTTTGAGTTTTTCCACAGCATCCAATACCTCTTGGTGAAAAGCGGGATAAAAATCTCTTATAATTTGTTTCCATTCTCCCTTTCCTTCTTCCACTTTATCCAGTTTATCTTCCATATTTGCCGTAAAACCAATATCTACAATATCGGCAAAATATCCTTTCATAATATCATTTACAGTTTCTCCCAATTCTGTAGGAAAAAGATTTTTTCCTTCTTTTATGACATAATGTCTTGCTTGTATTGTTGTTAATGTTGGCGCATACGTACTGGGACGCCCTACGCCAATTTCTTCTAATGTTTTAATCAAAGAAGCATCTGTAAATCTTGGCGGAGGCTGTGTAAAATGCTGTATGCCTTCTATCTTATTTTTATTTAATCGCTGTCCCTGTTCCAATTTAGGTATTTTTCCGCTTTCCTCTTCTTCTGTTTTATCATACACTTTCAAAAACCCTTCAAAATTTAACACAGAACCTCCCGTTTTAAAATAATACTCATCGCTTTTTATTTTAACAGACAAAGTATCGTATATTGCCGGACTCATTTGGCTTGCTATAAAACGCTCCCAAATGAGTTTATATAATTTATATTGGTCTTTTGAAAGAGATTCTTTGATAGAATCCGGTGTTCTGTAAGCGCTGGTTGGTCTAATGGCTTCATGAGCGTCTTGGGTTTTGCCCTTTGATTTATATACAGCTCTTTCTGGGTTGACATACTTTTTGCCATATGTTTCATCAATAAATCCGACTGCTTGTTCATAAGCCTCATCAGAAATACGAAAAGAATCTGTTCTGATATAAGAAACAAGCCCTACCGTACCTTCTCCTTTAATGTCCACCCCTTCATATAACTGTTGCGCAATCATCATTGTTTTTTGGGTCGCCATATTCAAATATTTGCTGGCTTCCTGCTGTAGTGTACTGGTTGTAAAAGGAGCCACTGGTTTTTTGATTCTTGTGCCTTTTTTTACCTCTGTTACAACAAAATCGGCTTTTTCTACAGCATTTAAAATTGCATCTGTTTGCTCTTTATTGTGTAGTTCCAGTTTTCCTTCTTCTGTACCATAAAATTTTGCTTCTATGGGTTTTTTTTGTTCATCTAATAAATGCGCTGTAATACTCCAATACTCCTGTGCAATAAAACTATTGATTTCTTCTTCTCGGTCACAAATGATTCTCAATGCTACAGACTGCACCCGTCCTGCACTCAAGCCTCTTTTTACCTTCTGCCAAAGCAAATCGCTGATGCCATATCCAATCATTCTATCTAACATTCTTCTTGCTTGTTGTGCATTTACTAAATCCATATCAATATCCCTTGCACCTGAAATAGATTTTTTTACTGCATTTTTTGTAATTTCATTAAATGTAATACGACTAACAGGTTTATCCTCCAGCTTTAAAGCATGAATCAAATGCCAGCTGATGGCTTCTCCCTCTCGGTCAGGGTCAGTTGCCAAATAAACCTTGTCGGCTGATTTTGCCTCTTTTCTTAGTTTGCTTAAAAGTTCTCCCTTTCCTCTTATGGTAATATATTTTGGTTCGTAATCATGTTCCATATCAATGCCCAGCTGGCTTTTTGGAAAATCTCTTACATGCCCCATAGAAGCTTCTATTTTATAAGTATTTCCTAAAAATTTTTTGATTGTTTTTGCTTTTGCAGGAGATTCCACAATGACAAGATGTTTTTTTATATTTTTGGTCTTTTTTTGTTTTTTCGTTTCTTGTTTTGCCTCTTTTTCCATCGGCATAGACAACACCTCTTAACCTTCTCTAATATAACCTGATTGGGGCAGTTTACGAATATGCCCTGCAATTTCCAATAATGTTAATGAATATTGTATCTCTTGTATATTTTTATGAAGTATTCTGCTAATAGTTTCTGCATCAACCGCTTCTTTTCCAATGCACTGATATACTTCCTGTTCTTCTGGTTGCATATTTTCAGCCATATGTTTTTGAAAGGCTTGTTTTTCTTCTTCTGTGTAAGCAATCCCCAATTCAAAAAGCACATCTTCAAATTCTGTAATAATGGGGCAGCCTTGTTTAATCAAATCATTGGTACCTTCGCTAAGAGGACTTGTTACATTTCCCGGTACTACAAAAACTTCTCTGCCATTTTCCAATGCTTGGTCAGCAGTAATCAATGTTCCGCTTTTTCTGCCCGCCTCTACTACGATAGTCATAGAAGATAATCCGCTAATAATACGGTTTCTTTTTGGAAAATTTTTAGAAAAAGCAGCCACACCTGGAGGATATTCTGACAACACGCATCCATTTTCTATAATACGCTCCATCAAATTTTTATGTTCTGCCGGATAGCAAATATCCACTCCCGTACCTAATACAGCAATCGTCTGTCCTCCTCCGTCCAGTATGCCCAAATGCGCCATGCCATCAATTCCTGTCGCCATACCGCTTACTACAACAATATTTGCCTTTGATAAATCCTTAGCCAATTTATATGCAACAGAAGCACCATACTGAGAACATTTTCTTGCACCAACAATACTTACTTTGTCTATACCATCATCAGGCAAAAAACCTCTTAAATATAAACCTGTCGGCGGGTCATAAATTTGCTTCAGCAAATGTGGATATTGGTGATTTTTGATAGAAATAAAACGAATTTTCTTCTGTTCCAATTCTTCTATCCATTGTTCCAGCTGCTGTTGTTTTTTTGCATTTTGTATTTGTCTGCAATAAACTGCGCTAAGTCCTTCCACCTCTTTTAGTTCCTCCAAAGACGCCTTCCAGACTGCTTCTGCTGTTCCAAAATGTTCTAATAATAATATGATTTTATGAACCCCTATTTTAGGTATACGAGAAAGCCACATCATATAATACTCTTCCAATGCTTTTCCTCCCCTCCCAAATAGCTACCATAAACAAAATACGCAATCTATCATAAAGCTTTTTTGCAATAAATTCAACATAATTTTTTTAAAATTCTATTTTTGTATAAAAAAAGGACTGTTTTATCTATTTACGACAAGTCCTCTTTATACTTTGTTTTTTACTATTATCCGACTTCTTTCCAAATAAAACTATCTACAATTTCCCTAGCTGTTTTCTGTGCGTCTAAAACTCTTTCATTGTGAAAATCTGTCACTTGTACCAATACATGCGCCTTTTCTCCTGCAATATAGTATTGTATTGTTTTGACAGGTATTTCACTTTCTTTATCGTCTACTGTAATACAAAATACAGAATACCCATTTTTTGATTCAAAACTTTCTGATACCATGCTTTGATATAACGTTTCTGTCAACTCCAGCTTTAGCTGATAAATAATAGCAGAAGTCAATACATTGTATTGCTCTTTTGTATACTGATTTTGACGATACTCTACAGAAATATTTGTCGTTTGACTTGTAATATCTTCTTCCTTTTTTACATAAAAAGAACTTGTATCATTAGAATCGCTTTCTAAAAGTACCCACTGCTCTGAAACATCATAGCTTCCAAATGTTCGTTCTTGGCGATATACGGGTGTGTCAGGAGATTGTTGTGTATTTTGTTGCTGTGCCACATTTTGTTGTATTTGTATTTCTTGGCTGCATCCACTAAAAAAAGATACTATCACAAAACAAAATAATATGGACTTTTTCACTGTCTGACTCATAATTTCCTCCCAAATTTATTTTTGATTCTGTTATGTTAAAATGATATAGATAACATTCCCTTATTGAAAGTACAATAAAATGAACTAAAACACTATTTCTCTTAGAAATGAACTGTTTCTATGAATAAATATAAAAATTGCTTTTAAAGATTTTGCTATTTCTTATCTCCATTGCTTTTCTCTTACCGTTATGGAAGACATAAACATGAACGTCAAAAATATATTTATCGTAAATGTCATTATCAGTTTGCTTTAAAGGCTCATAAAAACTTCTGACAAAAGCTATCCCAAATGTCTATTTGCAGCAACAATATTTTTGCCGGGCACAAATACAACACTTCCATTCATTTTAAATATTATTCCAAAAAGTCCCAACACTTCATTAATGTTGCTGTTATTTATTTAAACTTTTGTAAAAAGAAGCTACCTGCCTTTATTACGGCTTTTTTAAAAGATTTCGTTTACATCAAATGTCATTTTAGATTTTATTACATTAAAATAATGTAGACAACAGCCTCTTATCGAAAGTTCAATAAAATGAACTAAAATACTGTTTCTCCTTGAAAAGAACTATTTCTATGTATAAATATAAAAATTGCTTTTAAAAATTTTGCTATTTCTTGTCCCCATTGCTTTTCTCTTACCGTTATGGAAAACATAAACATGGATGGACATAAAAAATATATTTGTTGTAAATATCACTATCAGTTTGCTTTAAAGGCTCATAAAAACTTCTGACAAAAGCTATCCCAAATGCCTATTTGCAGCAACAATGCTCTTGTGGGCACAAATACAACACTTCCATTCATTTTAAATATTATTCTAAAAAGTCCCAACACTTCATTAATGTTGCTGTTATTTATTTAAACTTTTGTAAAAAGAAGTTACCTGCCTTTATTACGGCTTTTTTAAAAGATTTCATGTTCCTCGTTTTCTTCTCCAAAAGGCTGACCAGCACTCTAATCAATGGTACACTGACGAAACTGATATTAAAATAAAATGATAGCAGCATTATCTTTGGATACTATTGGATTCTGAAACAAGGGTTGTGATTACTTTTCACTTATCCAGCGCAACAGACGGCAATACTGCTCTTACACTCTTTAAAAAGTCATAAAGATATAGTTGTTATTAGTTATTACTATTGTTATAGATGATATTGATGCTTATCATACGCCAGAATGGCATATCTCATATCAAAGCATCATATTTATGGTTCTTTTTATGATGATGGCAGTAATCATATGATAGAGAATCTTTCCATAGAACTTTTAAAGCTTGATACAAAACGAAAAAAGAATTCCATTGTTTTGAATCTGCTTTGGATATCATTTCTAATTTTTTTGTTTTATTATCATTTCCCTTCTTATTTATCCCACAAGCGACTGTTTCTGTTACAGGTGTTTTACATACACTCAAGAGCAATTAAAACACTCATTTTTATTTTAAAAAAATTTTTTAGGTATTCGCTTTTATTGATATATTCTTTTTTAGAATTGCATTTTTAAAATTTTTTTCTGCATTTTTATTTTCATATTAAATTAACACAACCTTATTTTTTTCTATCCTATCATAAAATACCATACAAATCCATATATT
>DVLQ01000189.1 GCA_018715395.1 Candidatus Coprocola pullicola
AGGAATGTAGATATTGTGTTTGGAAAGAAATGAACAGAAGTTGTTGTTACAACTGATGAAAATACCTTTTTTGAATCAAAAAATATTTCAACATAGAACACAAATTAAAAATCCAAGGTGAAAAAATAATGCCTACAAATGATATGGGCAGTTTTTTCACGCTTAGATTTCGAAAACTATATTTTTGTACCAAAAAAGCAGGCTTCTAAAGCTTTATTACGCCAAAATAAACACATACCATAAAAGGAGGCAAACATCGTGGCAGATCATACAAATCAACCACAGCAAACAGCAGAACTGACACAGCAAGAATTGACAGAACAAATCAGAATCCGCCGAGAAAAATTGGCTCAACTGCAATCTGAGGGAAAAGACCCTTTTGAACAAACAAAATTTGATGTAACAAAACATAGCGACCAAATCAAAAAAGAATTTGAAACACTGGAAAATCAAGATGTTGCTATTGCCGGTCGTTTGATGTCAAAAAGAATTATGGGAAAGGCTTCCTTTTGCAACATTCAAGATAGAAATGGAACAATGCAGTCTTACATCAGCAGAAATGACATTGGAGATGAAGCTTATGCGGCATTTAAAAAATTCGATATTGGAGATATTGTAGGTATCAAAGGTTTTGTATTCAAAACAAAAACAGGAGAAATTTCTGTTCATGCAAAAGAAGTGGTACTGCTTTGTAAAAGTTTGCAGGTATTGCCTGAAAAATTCCACGGATTAAAAGACCAAGAACTTCGTTATCGTCAAAGATATGTGGATTTGATTGTCAATCCGGAAGTAAAAGATACTTTTTTAAAGCGTTCTGCTATTATAAAAGAAATCAGAAACTTTTTAGACAGCAGAGGCTTTTTGGAGGTAGAAACACCTGTATTGCAGTCTATTTCCGGAGGAGCGTCTGCTCGCCCTTTTATCACACATCATAATGCTATGGATATGGATATGTATTTGCGCATTGCTCTGGAACTGCCTTTAAAACGTCTTATTGTAGGCGGTTTTGAGAGAGTTTATGAAATTGGGAGAGTATTCCGCAACGAAGGAATCTCTATCCGTCATAATCCAGAATTTACATTAATTGAAATTTATCAAGCATTTACAAATTATGAGGGTATGATGGATTTAACAGAAGACTTATTCCGTACAGTAGCACAAAATGTATTAGGCACTACAAAAATACAGTATGGCGGTCACGATTTAGACTTGGGTCAAAAATTTGCTCGTATCACTATGACTGACGCTGTCAAACAATATTCCGGCGTAGATTTCGACCAAGTGGCTGATACACAAGAGGCAAAACAACTTGCAAAAGAACATCACATTGCATTTGAGCAAAGACATGAAAAAGGTGATATTCTTAGTTTATTCTTTGAAGAATATGTAGAAAAAAATTTGATTCAACCTACATTTATTATGGACTACCCTGTAGAAATTTCTCCTTTGAGTAAGAAAAAAGCAGACAAGCCAGGTTTTACAGAACGTTTTGAATTATTTATTGTAGGCAGAGAATACGGCAATGCTTATTCTGAATTAAACGACCCTATTGACCAAAAAGAACGTTTTATGAAACAAGAACAACTTCGTGATGCCGGTGATGAAGAGGCAAGTATGGTTGATGACGATTTTATCACGGCTTTAGAGTATGGTATGCCTCCAACAGGCGGTTTGGGAATCGGCATTGACAGAATGGTAATGCTTTTGACAGAATCTGTTTCCATTCGTGATGTATTGCTTTTCCCTGCAATGAAGCCTATTGAAAAATAAAAAGAATAAGTTCATTGGTTAGTAATATCATCGAATATAGTAAATAAAAAGGTGATGGCTGTTTCCGGGCTATCACCTTTTTTGTTGCTGTTACATATATCTTTGTACAATCTTTTACAAATGGCATTTCATTCCTTTTCAAATGGAAATTTGGTTGGCAAAATATAGTTTATAGACAAATCAAACAAATTTTAAATATTAAAATAGAGGGTCTCTTTTTTCACCTTGAGTTTTTTAAAAAACTGTAATAAAATTTTTCTTTAAACCGTTTTTATATAATAATAAATTGAATAAAAATATTTTCTAACCTGTTCAAAAATAATTTCTTTATTATTTTTCTATCATAATTGTAATATTATGGTTTCTATCTGCCTACTAATAAGCTATAATAATATAAACTTATTTATTACAAATGTAATTATTATTTATATGCTACATAATCAAAATACATCTATATTATACAGCCTGCCAAATTTATATGATATCTATACAAAAGCAAAAAATTACATTTTTAAAAAACTTCTACTTCATAAGAAAACAAAAATAATTGTCACAAAAACAGATTATCAAAATACCAAACATATGCTAATCATCTATTTTTTAATGAAAAATTTTATAAAAATTCTTACTAGTAGATTTTTGATGTATTTATCCATTAGAGAATTGAATGATTTATCACAGCAAATTTTTAGGCAACATTATAAAAAAGTTATAGTTACTTCTTAAATATAATAATGAAACATGGAGGAAAATTTATGAAGTATTGTTATAAGTGCGGAAATCAAATGGAAGAGGATATGCTGTTTTGTTCCAAGTGTGGAACAAAAGTAGTAGTTCCATCATCTAATCAGACAGAGCATTCAAATCAAATACGAAACCAAACATCAACCAATATACATATAAACTCTATACATAACCCAACTTCTGTAAAAAAAATACGAAAGGGCATGTTGATTTTTTCTGTTATGTGTTTTATATTTGCCGGAGTTTATGCTTTATTGTCTATTACAGACCCTTTTATACTTGGCATGGCAACATTTTTTAGTATTTTAGGAATCATGTTTGTTATTCTTGCAAAATCACCTAAAAACAATCCCTATATTTTAGCAAAGCAATCAGGAATCAAAAAATCACTATTTGTTATTATTTGTGTTTTTGTTGCATTTATATCATTTTTTATAATTGGTCTTCAAACACAAGATATTTCATCAGATACTACAGACAATACAACTCAAGAAATATCCAGTGCACAAACCCTTTCTGATGTGCAAAAATGGTATGAAAATCAAATTCCTATGGTAAGTCAATCACTCATTGAATATGCACAATCTGTACAAGGTATCTCAAATATAAATGTCACAGAAAGCCATTTTCGATTTGGAGAGAATTTTGGTTGGTACGATTGTCATTATACCATTTATTTTGTTTGCAATGTAAATGGAGAAAATTGCACCGGTGAAGCAAGAGCATTTTTGAAATATGAAGATACACAATTATCTTGGTTTCACTTTGAAATTTTTAGAGATTCAGATTGGCAAACTATGACAGAGCATTATGATGAATCTTATGACCAAATCATTGAAAATTACTATAAAGAATTAGAAGCCGCCTATAAATCATAATCAAAACCACTCATAAACTAGTGGTTTTGAAAACCTCTAAAAGGGGTATTACATGCTGATTTCCTAAAAGGAAGTATGGGAGCTTTGGCATGACATTACAATTATAGGCAGCCACTAAAAGTGGCTGTCTATTTTACCCTATTCTTCTCTGCTACCTGTAAACGGGTCTATGTACTCTTTTCACGAGATTTGATCTGCCATATCATCTTCTTCTAACTGATTTTTTATATATTCTTTTATCACCTTTTCATTTCGTCCTACTGTATGGACAAAATATCCTCTTGCCCAAAAATTTCTTCTTCCATATTTCTATTTTAAATTTGCATGCCTATCCAATATCATCAGTGCACTCTTATCCTACAAACTGTGCTACACTCAGATATGGTGGTATACTAACTAACATATGGATATAATCTGGACATGCTTGCGCTTCAAGAATTTCAACCTTTTTTTCTTCATATAATTTTCTAATGATTTACCCTATATCTGCTCTTCATTCTTTGTATATCACTTTTCTTCTGTATTTTGCTATGTGATATTGGCATCTATATTTGGAATGTGCAGTACTTTTTATTTCATTTCTTATGTACTAAAGTATTTTATTTACCCCTAGTAGAACTAGGGGTTTTGTTAAGCTAAAGCACCCAACTAAAAAAAGGTACAGTGATACCGTACCTTTTCTTTTCTAACAAAGTCCTAAACTAATGAGCAATGCTTTATTGACTTTCTGCATTATAGTGCTATCTAAATGGCATACCTTTTCCCGTAATCTTTTTTTATCTATGGTTCTGATTTGCTCCAACAACACTACAGAATCTTTTGCTAAAGCATAGTCTTGTGCTGACAGCTCAATATGTGTAGGTAATTTTGCTTTATTAATTTGCGATGTAATGGCAGAACAGATTACTGTAGGGCTATATTTGTTTCCTGTATCATTTTGAACAATCAATACAGGACGTATGCCTCCTTGTTCACTGCCCACTACAGGACTTAAATCTGCATAATAAATATCTCCTCGTCTTATAATCAATAGGCTCACTCTCCGCTGTTCATGGCTTTTCCATGAGGATTACCGAGCCGTCAGGCGTTTTATTTACAATTTATTTACTTTGGTTTTACTATGTACAAGTACCGCCTGCTTTTCGGCTTATGATAAGTATCCCCACAGACGGCAATTTTATACCTGTCAACAGTCTTTATTGTGCAATGGTAAAAAGACTTTCATCCAAAACAGCATCATATTCAAATGTATGATATGTCAGTCGATATGTTTCGTTGCCTTCTTTATCATATATTATAAATTGTACAGGCTTTAATGTTTCATTGTCTACCCACAATTTTTCTGTTGCCATATTAGCATTTCCTCCCGGAATGACTGCTTCCAATACAGTACAGCGGCTTTCATCCAATGCCGCCGCTTCTACAGAAACTTCTTCCGACTGCATATAGTTTTTCAAAAACTGTCCCAAAAAAAGCTCGTTTCTCTGCTGGTTTTCCGGCACATCTTTTTTAATTTTTCCATTGATACGAGGATTGTACTGGCATATGGTTTTTCCATCAAAAACAGTATAATTTCCCGCTACCGTTTCGGGAGCCGTCAATTCTAAACGATATTCTCCTGTTGCTTTAAAATACTGGTTAGTTTCATATGTATCATTTCCTTTGTTTGAAAAACGTTCCATGGTTGCACTACATTGATAATTTTCCATTTCATTTAACTGCTTTTGTATTTTTTCCATTTCTGTCAAAGGCTGTTGCTGTTCAGCATTGCCACAGCTTGAAAATACAATGGATAAACAGGCAATACATAAAGCGCAAATTACTTTTTTCATATCCTTTCGCTCCTTATTTTGTGGTCTTTATTACTTTATGGAAAGAACAGAAAGGATAGAACGTTTCTTTTAAAAATGAACTATTTATTACAAAATTATCTTTTGTTGTTATAGAAAATATAATAGTACTTAAAAATTTTTATTTTGCTATATCCAATCTTTCTGAAACAAAAAAGACACCCAATTTACTTTATTTTTTTAGTTTTCTTTCAAAATGTTTTATTTTTTGTTATAATACTACAATAAATAATACAACTAATCATTATTAGCCCATTATTGGGCAGAACAGGAGAATTTATATGACAAATCATTTGTCTTTTCAACAAAAACATAAACAACTTCTTCATATTTTTCAAGAAGATTTCTTTCAAGTCTACCAGCAATTAGATAAAGCTGTTCAAAAAGATATATTAAAAATTGCGCCTGTATTATTTCGAAGATGGTATGTTTCTTCTATCATTCCCGAAACGACTCTCTCGCCTTCTGTGGCGTTTCGCATTGACTTTGCACAGCAATTATCTGCGCAAAAAGTATATTCCTATGTAATGGAAGTAAACACAAACCAGCAGAAAGAAGATATTTTTCAATATCATTTATTGGAATATTCTTTAGAAAAGCATCTTTTGATAGAGGACTTGCAAACTGTACTAGACTATTGCACGCCTGATTGTACTGTGACAGAAGATGGTATGTTTTTTGAAAAAGATATAGCAATACTTTTAAAAAAGCTATCTCATAAAGATATCTTTTATGTACAATACATTACAATGCTTTTATGGAACTTAGAACTTCTTGCACCCATTGCTTCTATACACACTTATCATATACAACCCAGTAAAAAAGCAGAAAATTTTTTTCAAAAACCTCATAAAGAAATACTGCCTCTTATCATAGAAGCAGCTTTAGAAATTGCGTCTTATGAATTTACACAAGTAATAGGAACTGACTCGGAATATTTTACACCGGATGTTTTTAGAGAATTTTTAAAAAGCGGTATGGATATAGAAAATATTTTTATCTCTTTTTATGATATGGTAGAAATAGATATTACAAAAATATGGGAAATGACTCCTGAAGAAATGCTCTCAGAAGATGATACCTCTATTGTTTCTTCCTTCTTTTTTATGGGAGTACTTTTAGACAAATGGTTTCTGACGCCTTTTAGTCATTTTTTACAATTAATTTATCCCATTTATTATCTGCCCATTTATTTTATAAATCTATTAAATCGTATGGCAAACCTTATTGTAGCCCATTATCCTATACACGCAGAATTGTATGGTCCTTGTTCTACATTTGATTTAACTCCTTTAGGAGAAACATTGCTAGGAGAAAGAGGAAAAAAACAGCCCTTACCTGTACAGCTATCCTTTCCTGAAGTATTAGAAGGTATTTCTCATCATTGGAAAAAACATCTTTTAGAGAATATATTATCAGAACAAGACCCTTCTTTATTGGTCTGTCCTATATTAATTTCTTCTGTAAAACATCCTGAACAGTGGAAAATTATAGAACTACTGGATACTTCTTCCTTATTTACGCTTTGTTCTGAAGTTTGCTCTACATTTGACTTTATTAACATTTCAGAATACAGCGTTACAAGAGAACATAAAAACAGTTTTCCTATTTTTAAAGGAAGCTTATTTCAACATAAAAAAGAAAAGCCATATCCTTTTTTATCCGTTTCTTTTTTTCCAGGGGATATTTTATTTTTTACACCGGAAAAAGATATTTCACGACAATTAAAAATAGAATTTTTGCCTAAACAAAAGCAGATTCCCTTTATACTTTATCCAAGGCTTAGAAAACAAAGCAACGCAATAGAAAAATTTGATGATTTATATTAAGAAAGAAGGCAAGCAATATGACAACACTTATGCATCAGCATGGCGGAGATTTAGAGGCAATTGAGCAAAAATATCATATTCCAAAACAAGAAATTATCGACTTTAGCGGCAACATCAATCCTCTTGGCTTTCCGCAAAACGTCAAAAAAATATTGGCAGAACATTTAGATATTCTTTGTGTTTATCCGGATAAAAAATATACCGCTTTGCGACAAGCTATCAGCCAGTATACCGGTGCAGACATAGAACATATTGTAGTAGGCAATGGCTCCACAGAACTTATCTCTACTTTTATCAAAACAGCTTCTGCCAAAAAAACACTGATTGTGGGTCCAGCCTATTCAGAATATGAAAGAGAGGCTTCTCTTTGCGGCAGTGAACATACATATTTTCCATTAAAAGACGCAGAACAATTTCAGTTAAATATAGAAAATCTCCTTTGTGCACTTACACCACAAATAGGACTTTTTATACTCTGCAATCCAAATAATCCTACAGGTACCATTGTTACAAAGGCACAACTGGAAATCATATTACAGCATTGTAAACAAAATCACACTGCTGTAATGATAGATGAAACATATATGGAATTTTGTGATGATATAGAAAATTGCTGTTCTATTTCTCTAGCCAAAGACTATGATAATCTTTTTGTCATTCGTGGCACATCAAAATTTTTTGCCGCTCCCGGGCTTCGTTTGGGCTATGGTATTTCCAGTAATAAAGAATTTTTGAAAACATTAACAGAAAATCAAGACCCTTGGAGCGTCAATAGCATTGCCGCTTTTGCAGGAGAAAAATTATTTTGTGAAACATCTTTTTTAGAACAAACAAAAACGTTAATTTCTACAGAAAGAAACAAATGCATACAAGAATTAAAAAACTGGAAAAATATTACAGTCTATCCTTCCAGTTCTAATTTTATATTGCTAAAATTAAAAACCAATCAAATTTCTGCGCATGATATATTTGAAGTATTGATTCAAAAAAGGATGTTGATTCGAGACGCCTCCAGCTTTACATTTTTAGACGAAAGCTTTATTCGCTTTTGTATTGGTATGCCTGAGCAAAACCAACAGCTTTTAAAAGAATTAAAAAAATTGATAGAAACGCCTCTATAATCAAAAAACATTCAAAATATAACATCGTTGAAAAAATAGTTCACATAATAAATCATATTCTCATTATAAAATCAATGCTTTTGACTACATTTGTAATGTTTTATTTTATAAATTAGAAATTTTTTCTCCTCAAAAATTTGTTCATAAATTTTAAAAAATGTTGCATATTAATTCTTACATCATGTTATAAATAAGGGGGCATAAAATGACTGATACCATGACAGAAACAGAATTAATAACACAACTTTCCAGTATCAAACAGACGTTGGATTATGCAAAAAAAGTATTTCATAATATTATTTTTTTTAACAATCAATCCTTTTATTTTTTTTTAAAACAATTAAAATGTGATGATGGTCAAACCATAGGCGCTATATTAGATCAATTAGAACAATGCATCCCCTTTGCACTGACAGACGATAGTTTTTCACTTTTTCTTTCTTCTTGTCAATCTGACAGCTATGAAAAAATGGAAGCCTTAAGAAAGGGCTTTATAGAAAGTTGTAAAAATGATTTTTTATTACATTTGCTTTCTATTTCCGATGAAATACAATGGCAGCATATTTTAGATACTTGTGAAATGCTGCGAAAAAAAAACCGTAATCTTTTTTTACAAAGTAGAAAGGAACGCTTATGATATTTCCCGATGGCAAACCTTATTATAGTCTTAATTATGCATATAAAAACCGTTTTGGAAAAAAGACTGCAAAAATTTCTTTAGACGGTGGTTTTACTTGTCCAAATCGTGACGGAACACTAGATACAAGAGGATGCTTGTTTTGCAGTCAAAAAGGCTCCGGAGATTTTTCCGCCATTGGCACTACCATTGCAGAACAAATTGTTCAAGGAAAATCTCAGACAGCAAAAAAATGGCAGGGACATTCTCCCTGCTACATTGCTTATTTTCAAGCATTTACAAATACATATGCTCCTGTAGAAACGCTAAAAAAACTTTATGAACAAGCGCTTTCTTTTCCGGAAATTGTAGGTCTTTCTATTGCAACACGACCTGACTGTTTGCCAAAAGATGTGTTGGCTTTTTTATCCCAATTAAATCACAAAACTGCTCTTTCTATAGAATTGGGTTTTCAAACAGCAAAAAAAGAATCTATTGATTTCATACGTCGCGGCTATGACAATACTGTATTTGAAAAAGCAGTTTTTGCACTGGCAAAAGAAAATATAGAAACAGTAGTACATATCATACTGGGACTGCCTAATGAAACAAAACAAGATATGCTTTCTACCATAAACTATATCAATCAATTTCCCATTCAAGGCGTCAAATTACAGCTTCTTCATGTTTTAAAGGGAACCGACTTGGCACAGTATTATCAAAAAGGACTTTATACTCCTCTTACATTAGAAGAATATACAGACATTGTTTGTGACTGTATTGAACATCTGCGTAGTGATATTGTGATACATCGTTTGACAGGCGACGGTGCCAAAAAAGATTTGATTGCCCCTTTATGGAGCCTGCAAAAACGTCATGTATTAAACACAATACATAAAACACTAAAACAACGTCACAGTTTTCAGGGAAAACGCTATCCAAAACAATAAATTTCCAAAAGCTATTTTTTATACGATATATCTCTTAAAAAATAGTTGTTTACAGACCTTTTTTGTGATACTATACTAGCACATAGCAAAAAAAGAAAGGAAGTGGCAATGAATGGACTATTCCGTCAGCCGATTAGCAGAAAATAAACTGATTATACTCTATCTGGTTGAAAAAATGGGCATTGCCCTTTCCAACAGTGAAATTTGTCAGTTTTCATTAGAAAAAAATTATATGGATTATTTTTCTGTTCAGCAATATCTTTCAGAATTGGTGGATGCAGGCTGGCTGGAAAAAAATAGGGATAAAAACAATACTCGATATACATTGACAGATGAAGGAGAAGAAATCATACACTATTTTATAAAACATATTTCTGAAGAAGCAAAAAACGAAATCAATTTGTATGTGCAAGAAAACAGTCGCAGAATCCGTGCAGAATATGAAGTAACAGCTCATTATTTTTTAGAGTTAAACAATGATTATCTTGTAAAATGTACTTTGTGCGACGGAGATGGTACAAATCTTATGGAAATCAGCGTTCCTGTTGCAACACAACAGCAAGCACAAATGATTTGTAAAAATTGGAAAAAAAATGTCAGCCGCTTATATGGAAATATATTAACCCTTCTCATAAGCGGTACTGTAGAAAATGAAAAAACTTCTCATCAATTTAAGGCAAAAGAAGAAAATTTTCCAAAAAATTAATTTATTTTTAATGGTTCTATTAACTTAATATGAAAATAAAAATGAAGAAAAAATTTTAAAAATATAATTGATTATGAGAAAAGGAGCAAAATGATAAATTCAACAATAAATAGAAGTATGAGAAACACAAACTTTTATACTGATTCATAGTAACAGCTCCTTTCTATAAGAAAATATTTTTGTTTTCATTCTATTGTACTTTTAATAGAGAATTGTTGTCTATATCATTTTAACGTAATAGAATCTTTTGAATTGACTGGAGGATGGAATATGTTAAAATTTCTAGGCAGAGGTTGTTGTTTTAATCCAATGGAAGGATATACTTCCGCTTTTTACAAAAAAGAGGACAAACTGCTTTTAATAGATGTTGGCGGAAATATTTTTGAAAGAATATATCAAAAAAATATATTAGATGACGTTACAGAATGTTATATCGTGATTACACACTGTCATTGTGACCATATTGGTTCTCTTTCGGATTTGATTCATTATTGTTACTATGCAAAAAAGATAAATGTAAATATTATACCGGCTAATCATTCTCAGCAAAAAGAAATAAAAACGATACTGGAAAATCTTTATACAATAGATAACGAATATTGTTTTTATGATAATTTTATTTTAACACAATTAAACATTTCTATTTGTTTTGTTCCTACAAATCATTATGCTGCTATGTCTTCTTATGGCGTCATAATAAAAAAACTGCATGATGATAACAATAGAATTTTTTATACAGGAGATATTTCTTCTTTCCCTAATGAAATTCTAAAAGATTTGCATAAATATGAAAAAATTTATACAGATGTTGCACTCTCCATCAATCCCGCGCATATCCATGTAGAAGATTTAATGAAAATAATACCAAAAGAGCATCTGCATAAAATTTATTGCATGCATATTGAAGAAAATACAGAAAAACTACTAAAAAACAAATATCACTTAAATGTTGTTACTCTTGATTAAAAAAGCCTCAACATATTTTTTATTCATTGTATTTTTAAGAGGAAATAAAGCAGCTTTTTTCTAAAAATACTACAACATATAAAAAATTCTCATAAATACATTGTAAATATCTACTTCCTTTTTCATATTAATCTAGCAAAATATTCAAAAAAAATTCCCTTTCATTCTAGGTCATTTTCTATCCTATAAAAAATAGCTTAGAATTTCTTTTGGGTTCAAATTTTTTATATGCACAAACATCATGTTTTATAGTATATAATCAATAGACCAAATTGTCACAACAACAAAATGCACTTTGTTGTTGTATCATACTTCTTTGCTCCTATCTTTTTGCCTTACCATGACAAAAATAACAGCCTCTTCATTCAAAATGAGAAACTATTATTTTTTATTCTACATACTATACCGATATAAAAATATTTTTAAGAACCTCCCAATTCTCTTTTACGTTTCCAAAGCAGTGTTAGACTAAGCAAGTGCATATTTATGACGCTACTATGGGTTTTCCCTCTTTGTCAAGTAATAGCGTAAAGCCTGCTGCGTTTCCGTTTCTATGAAAAACATAATTTACGTTTGTTTCTGTGTCTACCCAAATTTTAACCACATCAGTCACCCTCTGCTGATAAATTTTTTTAAAACGTTCCAAAAATTACGCCTCCTCGATTTTAAATTTTGTCGTAGTTCCTTGAACACCTATTTCTAAATACATCCGTAGTGTTTTCATCAGTAATATTCATTTCATATCCATCAGTCTATGACCGAGAACGCAAAGTCCAATTAGGACTTAAGAGCAATATCGTTTTTATTTTATTACTTTGCTTATTTCATTTATATTGCTATAGGATTGTCAAAAATATATTGCTCCCTATTCAATCTAAAATATTAAAATTCTGTAATTGCTATTTTAAACACTGTATTCGCCTTTTATGAGAATTCACAGAACTTTTGTAATATATAATGGATAGACCAAATTGCCATAAGTAGAAAATGCACTTTGTTGTTGTATCATACTTCTTTTACTCCTATCTTTTTGCCTTACCATAATAAAAATAATAGCCTCTTCATTCAAAATGAGAAGCTATTTTTTTTATTCTACATACTATACCGATATAAAAATATTTTTAAAAACAATATCGTTTTTATTTTATTACTTTGCTTATTCCATTCATATTGCTATAGGATTGTCAAAAATATATTGCTCCCTATTCAATCTAAAATATTAAAATTTTGTAATTACTATTTTAAACACTGTATTCGCCTTTTATGAGAATTCACAGAACTTCTTATACTTACTTTAAATGCAACTTATCAAAAAAGAGTTTCATTCCTACTTTGGATATCATCTCTAACTTTATTCATAGCTATTTTCTATTTTATTTAACTTTTATACCAATGCCTGCTTTTGATATTCCAAAAATATGTTTTTAATTTGGATGTTGTTTTTAATTATATTTTTCATTCTTTTGTGTATTTTTACTTTTACATAAAATAAACAAATTCTATAAAATTATAATATTTATTATTTTAGTTTAAAAGAACTTTTCAAAGATACAATCCTATTAAATACAAGAGCATTTTCTTTAGAATCTTTTGTATCTACACAAAAATATCCATTTCTCATAAACTGATATTGATCTCCGGCTTTTGCTTCTTCAATAGAAGGCTCTATATAACAATTTTCTATGACTTCCAAAGAATTCGGATTCATAATCATATCGCCGTTTACATCTTCCGGATTATCCAGCATCATATAATCATACAATCTTGCTGTTGCTTTGATACAATGGTCTGCACTTACCCAGTGAAGCGTTCCTTTTACTTTTCTTCCTTCAAAACCAGAGCCGCTTTTTGTTTCCGGGTCATATGTGCAGTGTACTTCTACAATATTGCCTTGCTCATCTTTTATCACGTCAGTACAAGTTACAAAATAAGCTCCTTTTAAACGGACTTCTTTTCCGGGTGCCAGTCTAAAAAATTTCTTTACCGGTTCTTCCATAAAGTCGTCTTGTTCAATATACAATGTTCTTGTAAAAGGCACTTGCCTTGTACCAAGCTCTGGATTTTCTGGATTATTTTCCAAATCCATCAGTTCTATCTGCCCTTGGGGATAATTTGTAATAACCAGTTTTAAAGGACGTAATATTGCCATAACCACTTTAGCTTTTGCCTTCAAATCATCTCGAATACAATATTCCAATAATCCACTATCCACTATGCTATTTGCTTTTGAAACGCCAATCCTTTCACAAAAATCACGTATTGCTTCCGGTGTAAAGCCCCTTCTTCTTAAACCGCAAATCGTTGGCATACGAGGGTCGTCCCAACCATCTACAAGTCCTTCTTCCACCAATGCTCTCAGCTTTCTTTTACTCATCACAGTATTTGTCATACCAAGGCGGGCAAATTCAATCTGTCTGGGAGGATTCACAGTATATCCCGCTTGCCGAATCACCCAGTCATAAAGAGGTCTGTGGTCTTCAAATTCCATAGTACAAATAGAGTGGGTAATCCCTTCAATAGCGTCTTCCAAAGGGTGTGCAAAGTCATACATAGGATAAATACACCATTTATCTCCTGTTCTGTGGTGACTGGCATGAGCAATTCTGTATAAAACAGGGTCACGCATATTAATATTAGGAGAGGACATATCAATTTTTGCACGAAGTGTTTTTGTGCCATCTGCAAATTCTCCTGCTTTCATCCTTTCAAACAAATCCAAGTTTTCCTCTATGGTTCTGTTGCGATAAGGACTTTCTTTGCCCGGTGTGTTTAATGTCCCTCGATATTGTCTCATCTGTTCCGCTGTTAGGTCACATACAAACGCTTTTCCTTCTTTTATTAATTTTACGGCAATTTCATAAAATTTTTCAAAATATTCGGAAGCATAATACATTCTCTCTTCCCAGTCAAATCCCAGCCATTTTACATCTTCTTTTATAGAATCTACATATTCTACATCTTCTTTTGTAGGATTTGTGTCATCAAAACGCAAATTACATTTGCCTCCATACAGCTGTGCCAAGCCGAAATTTAAACAAATGGATTTTGCATGACCAATGTGTAAATATCCGTTAGGCTCCGGTGGAAAACGTGTGTGCAATTTATTTAGTTTTCCCTCTAAATCCTCTTGAATATAATTATGTATAAAATTTCCTGTGTTGCTTAAGCCTGTTTCCTTTTTTTCTTCTGCCATAAAAATACCTCCTGTTATTTTGCTTTGTTGTAAAAAAAATGGTTTTGAGCAAAATATCATTTTGTTTACTTTAAAGATACCCTTTTTTTTCCAATTTAAACCCATGTCTTTATAAAATTATAGTTTATTATAATATAGCATATTCACCAGTGCAATACTTGCTTGTCTATCTTTGTCGAAAAAATACAGTATTTTGCACAAGCCAATCTGCAAAATGCTCATCTACTATTTTCACACCACTATCATTTAGGTGCGCATCATCTCTAAAATTTTCATTGGTTAACATCTGTGTTTGTCTATTTACCAAATTATAATCAACATAAGGAGCATTCACTTCTTTTGCCAAATCTGCCATTTTTTCATGAATTTCATCATAGTTTTTAATATAATCCATGGACACCACCGCAACAGGCGCTGTCACAAGAACTAACTCGCTTCCTTTTTCTTCACAAAGTTGCGCAATTTTTTTGACATAATGAGCTTGTGTTTGATCTATTTCCCAGTTTTTTCCATCTAACGCTTTAAATTGGTTTGTTTCATCATATTCTGTAGAAATCATACCCATGTCACAATATACATATCCCTTGGAACGATAGTATTCCACACCTTGTTGTACTTCTGTTTTTTTCTTTTGTACACCATATTTTTCTTCTATTTTTTTCTCCATTTCATTTGCTTCATACGCAAAATAATCCTGTTGAAAACGCATAGGTAAAAGGAAATATTTTACTTTTTCTCCCAAAGGAAATACTTCTTTGATATATTCTTTTTTTAATTCTTCGTTTTTTAGTACTTCAAAAAAAGAATTTGCCTGTTTCATTTCAAAAGTATCATCTAATACATCCCAATAAATTTCTAATACTACAACATCAGGAGTTTGTGTCTGATAAACTTCTTTTAATTCATAATAACTGGTATCAGGGTGCTGCAAAGGCGTTCCCATTTGATAGCTGGAAATTCCAAAACGACTATCAAAATTTTCCGGATCAAATGTACAATAGGAATGAGAAGAACCAATAAATACCATGTCTAAACTATTATTTGGCAGAGCATAAAAGTCTTCAAAACGCTTTTTGGTAAAAGCATTGATCACATTATGACTGGCAGCTTCTTGATAGCGAAAACCTATTTGTTGAAATAATATGATGACACAAACACAGTAAACCAATAAACGTAATGTAAATTTCAATGTAGAAACTGTCTTTTTTTTCATTTGTGTTTCTCCTTTCAAAAAATAAGATTCTGTAACGTTAAAATCATATAGACAACAACTCCTTATTGAAAGTTCAATAAAATGAAAACAAAAACATTTTCTCCAAAAAAGGAACTGTTAGCATAAATATAAAACTTTGTATTTCTCATACTTCTATTCATCATTAAATTGGTCATTTTATTCCTTTTCCAGAACGGATTGTATTTTTAAAATTTTTTATGCATTTTTATTCTCCTATTAAGTGAATACAGCCTTTTTATAATTCTGTTACATTAGTTAAATCCATATAGATAACAACCCCTTATTGAAAGTTCAATAAAACGAAAACAAAAACATTTTTTCCAAAAAAGGAACTGTTAGCATAAATATAAAAGTATTTCTCATCCTTCTATTTATCCTTGGATTGGTCATTTTACTCTTTTTTCCACAACCAATTGTATTTTTAAAAATTTTTTATGCATTTTTGTTTTCCTATTAAGTAAATACAGCCTTTTTATAATTCTGTTACATTAGTTAAATCCATATAGATAACAACCCCTTATTGAAAGTTCAATAAAATGAAAACATTTTCTCCCAGAAAAGAATTATTAACATAAATATAAAAGTTTGTGTTTCTCACCCTTCTATTTATCATTGGATTGGTCATTTTACTCCTTTTTCCAGAACCGATTGTATTTTTAAAATTTTTTATGCATTTTTATTTTCCTATTAAGTTAACACAAACAAAAATAAGTTTCTTTTTAAAATTGGAAATAGATAAATTCTCCTCCTGCATAAAATACTCCTGTTGCAAGCACCCAAACACTTACAAACACATAAAACACAAGACGTACAATATAATGTCTTTTTTCTATAAAACCTACAACAGATTCTTTTCCTGTGGCTATTTCTGCCAGTACCAAAAATCCAATAGAAATACAAATTACCAAAAATTCAAACAGATTGACTCCCATACTGGTTATCACTTCATAAACATATTGTTTTTCTCTCCATTGCAAAAAATCGTCTGTCATATGTCTTAACACATAGACGGCGTCTGATACAGTATTTGCTCTAAATATTACAAGACTGACAGAAAAAAGCAAAAATGTACAAAGAATATTCCACCCACTCCAAAAGATATTTTTTTCTAAATGAAATATTGTTCTGATTTTTTTTCTAACATTTTCTGTCCATCTTCCTACTACCAGATAAACGCCATGCAAACCGCCCCAAACGGCATAGGTCCAATTTGCTCCATGCCACAATCCACTTACAAGAAATGTAATAAAAAGATTCCAACATTGTCTTGCTTTTCCTTTTCTGTTGCCTCCCAACGGAATATAAACATAATCCATAAACCACGTAGAAAGAGATACATGCCATCTTCTCCAAAATTCTTTTATGCTTTTAGAAAGATATGGTTTATTAAAGTTCATCATCAAGTCAAATCCCAGTACCTTTGCGCTGCCTAATGCAATATCAGAATATCCACTAAAATCACAATAAATTTGAAATGTAAAAAGTATCATGGCTAAAAATAAATATAACCCGCTATAGCTTTGGGGAGAAGCATATATTGTATCAACAGCCACTGCAACTCTATCTGCAATCACCATTTTTTTAAAAAATCCCCATAACATCCATTTTAGCCCTAAAAGTACTCTTTCTTTTTCAAAATAATGCTTTTTATAAAATTGAGGTAACAGTTGACTGCTTCTTTCAATAGGTCCTGCCACTAACTGGGGAAAAAACGTGATAAAAAGGGAAAACATACCATAATTCCGTACCGGTTTTACATCTGCTCTATAAACATCTATTGTATAGCTTGCCGCCTGAAAAGTATAAAATGAAATTCCCATAGGGAGCATAATGTCAAAATCTTTGGCGGGATAGCTTTGCAAAATTTGCTGCGCCTTTTGCATAGCGCCTTCTACTCCCAAATCCCTATACCACCATTGCAGTATGCTTCCCAAAGCAGATAAAATGGATTCATTAAAAAATACGGCATATTTAAACAAAAAAAGTAATCCAAAATTAATGGCTATTGTTACAAGTAAATACTTTTTTCTTTTTTTGAAGTCTTTTTCTTTTGCAATGGCAAGAGAAAATATATAGTTGATAAAAGTGGAAAATACAATTAATAAAATAAAAATAGGATTCCAACACATATAAAAATAGTAACTGGAAATTAAAAGTAATATCCATCTCCATCTTTGAGGCAGTATATAATAGCCTATTGTTACAATGATAAAAAATACGATAAAATGAAAAGAATTAAATAACATGCTGCACCTCTTTTACACTATAACCGCTCTGTTTCTAATTGCTGTAAAATACGGCTTGATTCTTCTTTTAAATAAGGCATTTTTGTTTCAGCAAATATTTTTTCCAAAAACGTTTTAGCTTCTTTTTTTTCACCATCTGCCAATTTTTCTTTTGCCCATATCAGTTGTGCAAATTCTCTGTCCATATTTTTTGCATATTTATCTGACAAAATTTTTTCTAAATACACAAATCCACTGTTTCGATCGCCTTTTGCAAAATACCATAAAGCAAATGTTTCACAAAAGCTGTTTTTGGAATAAGCCATTTCCAGTCCCTTCTCCAACAACTCTTTATGCATTTCCATAATGATACAGGCTTTTTTTGTTTCTCCTGCCCAAAAGGCATTGCAAGCAATATTATGATAAAGCACCATATGACTTCTTTTATCAATTTTATTGGCATCAATATTTTCTAAATAGGAAATGGCTTTTTCAAATTCTCCTTCCGCCGTATAGCCTACTGCCATATTGATAGAAAGAATTGCTTTAAAATAGTCATTATCCATTTCATTTAAAAGTTTTTTGATACCAGCAATATATTCTTTTGTTTTTCCGTCATACAATTTTTGCATTAAATCTCCCATTTTATTGTTGAGAAGCTTTCCCTTTCTGTATTGATAAGGCAGAAAAATAATGATAAAAATCATATAGGCAATGGTCAACGCCAATATCAAAGCATGTTGGGATAAATGAAATAGCTTGCCTACAACAAACATCAATACTCCTAGTAATATACCAAAAAATAATATTCTGAAAAAAATTTTTTTAAAATCCATTTTTGCCTCCATGTCCTTTTTTATGTAATTTTTTGATATCCTGTCTTTTCCAAAAATTCCATATCATTTTACCACAGAGGCCTACTTTTATACAAACGAAAAATTTACTAAAAAATGTATCCAGCAGATACTTTCTTTTTCTTTTTTTTCATTGTAAAATAAAAACAAACTTTATAGAATGATTTTTTAAAGAAAGGAATAATGATACTATGCTTTCTTTTATTGTGCATGACACAAAAGAATTTATGAATCTATTATTAAAGCAAACTGCTTTTGACAGCTTTGAATTAAGACAAATGGATATTACAACATTTGCATTATTTCAAATTGACGGACTGCGGAACAAATCCTATTTTCCTTTGGCGGAGCAAGAACTTTTTGCAGGAAAATATTGCCTTTGGAAAGAAATCCGTCCCTTTGCCTTTGAAATCATAAAAGGACAAAAACTTCCAAAAAGTATCAAAATTATATTTTCAATGCCTGAAAATAAAAAAGAGTTGGTCTGCGCTGTTTCTGCAACCTATTTTTTAAATATTACTTTTTCACAAAATATACTTACTTGCACCACAGGATGTTCTCCAAAAATATTTTCATTGGACAAAACGGCTGAGCATGCTTGGGACGAGTGGATAATTTCTTTTTTTCAAAAGTTAAAAATTGCTGTAATCAAACAATCTTAATATTAAAATTTTTTTACTTTTGATACTTGTGTTTTTGCTAGTTTTTTGTTGAAAACTGCTATATCAAAATACATATCATCATTAAAAATACACACTCATTATGTTAGCACTCATTTTAAGTGAGTGCTAATTTTTTCTTGACTTTTTTGTTTCCGGTGTTACAATATTTTTGAGAGAGATTCTAAAGGATTTTTATTTGGATCATTAATTTTTTTAGAACATAAGGAGGCATTTTTCATGATACAAGAAAAAGGAAATCTTTCTATCAACAGTGAAAATTTTTTACCTATTATAAAAAAATGGCTTTATACAGACAAAGATATTTTTATTCGCGAGCTTGTTTCAAATGCTTGTGACGCCGTTACAAAGCTGAAAAAACTTACTTCTATGGGAGAAGCAGATATTTCTGATGACGAAACGTTTCAAATTCACGTCACACTGGATAAAGAAGCACATACATTAACCATCACAGATAATGGTATTGGTATGACAGCAGATGAAATCAAAAAATATATCAATCAAATTGCATTTTCCGGCGCCACGGACTTCTTACAAAAATTTCAAGAAAAAGCCGAAGAAGACAATGAAATCATTGGTCACTTTGGATTAGGCTTTTATTCTGCTTTTATGGTAGCAGATAAAGTAGAAATTGATACGCTTTCTTATCAAAAAGAGGCACAAAGTGCAAAATGGATTTGCACAGGCGGTATTGACTACGAAATGCAAGCAGGCTCCAAAACAGAAAGAGGTACTTCCGTTACATTGTTTTTAGGAGAAGACGGCAAAGAATTTTTGGAAGAAACAACCCTTTATGCCGCTTTAAGAAAATACTGCTCTTTTATGCCGGTGCCAATTTATGTTCACATCACCCAAGAAGAAACAGAACAAAAAGAAGAACAACAACAAGAAAACAGCAATGTCATTCATGTTTCTCCAGAAGAGACAGAAAACATTACATCAGCAGAAGAGGCAAAAAAACTATCTGAAGAAAAAAAAGAGGCACAACAAAAAGAAGAACCAAAACCTTTAAACGAAACCAATCCTCTTTGGTTAAGACAGCCTAAAGACTGCACTGATGAAGAATATAAAGCATTTTATCATGAAGTATTTATGGACATGAACGACCCTCTTTTCTGGATTCATCTGAACATGGATTATCCCTTCCGTTTAAAAGGTATATTATATTTCCCTAAATTGGTACAACACACAGATATTACAGAAGGAGAAATCAAACTGTATTCTAATCAAGTATACATTGCAGACAACATCAAAGAAGTGGTGCCGGAATTTCTTTTGTTATTAAAAGGGGTTATGGATTGCCCTGACCTGCCTTTAAATGTATCCAGAAGTGCTTTACAAAATGATGGCTATGCGCAAAAAATGTCAAATTATATTACCAAAAAAGTCGCAGATAAATTAAATCAGCTTTTCAAAAACGAAAGACAAACATATGAAGGATTTTGGGATAATATTAGCTTGTTTATCAAATTCGGCTGCATGAGAGAAGAAAAGCTTTATGATAAAATCAAAGACTCTCTTCTTTTAAAAACAACCGATGGAGTATACGAAACCATCAGTGAATATTTAGAAAAAAATAAACAAAAACATGAAAATAAAATATTTTTTGTATCCGATGAAAATCAACAGGCACAATACATTCGTCTTTTCAAAGAACAAGGATTAGAGGCGGCTATACTTTCTTCACCTATTGATAAGCCTTTTGTCAGCTTTTTGGAATACAAAAACCTCGGTGTAAAAGTACAAAGAATTGACGCCGATATCAGCGACACATTACAGCAAAAAGAAGAAGAAAAAGACGAAGACGCCAAAAAAGCAGAACAAACTCTTAATACAGAATTAGAAAGTCTTTTCCGCGGTATTCTTGGCAAAGAAACATTGAAAGTAAAAGCAGAACCATTAAAAGCAAAACAAGTTTCCGGTATGATTATATTAACAGAGGAATCTCGCAGAATGCTTGAAATGAAAGAAGCTTATGGCGAAAATGACCAAATGAAAATGCTTTTTGCCCATGCCAAACCTGATGAAACATTGATATTAAACAGTAATCATAAGCTGGTAGAGCTTATTTGCGACTGGAAAGGAAAAGAAGAGAAAA
>DVLQ01000001.1 GCA_018715395.1 Candidatus Coprocola pullicola
ATATTTTGAAACAATAGTGAAAAAGAGCAAACAAACCTGAACAGACAGGAGGAATGAACAATGGCAGTAGAGGTAAAAATGCCTCAGCTTGGTTTGACCATGGAGGAAGGAACTGTTACAAAGTGGTTGAAGCACGAAGGAGATGCTGTAAAAACAGGAGATGTGTTGTTGGAAATTACAACGGATAAATTAACCAGTGAAGTAACAAGTGAAGTAGATGGTACGTTGTTAAAAATTGTAGCACAAGAAGGAGAAGATGTTCCTGTTAAAGGAATTTTAGCCTATATTGGAGATGCAAACGAAAAAGTAGAACAAAAAACCCAGGCACAACAAGCGCCTGCTGAAGTGTCTGCACCCAAAAAAGATGAAAAAACAAAAATAGCGGTTATTGGCGGCGGTCCCGGAGGCTATGTTGCGGCAATCAGAGCAGCGCAGTTGGGCGGTGAAGTGACGCTTATAGAAAAAAATAAGCTAGGCGGTACTTGTTTAAATGTAGGTTGTATTCCTACAAAGGTGATTTTACATTGTGCAGAAGCATTGACAGAGGCAAAAGAAATGTCTCAGTTGGGAATTGATGTAGATATAAAAAATGTAGATTGGGATAGAGTGCAAAAGAAAAAAATATCTGTGACAGACCAGCTTGTAAATGGTGTAACCGGTCTTATGAAGGCAAATAAAATTAAAGTAATACAAGCGACGGCCTCCTTTGTATCTAAAAATAGTTTGTCAGTAGCTAAAAAAGATGGAACGAAAGAAACGCTTTCTTTTGACAAAATTATTATTGCAAGCGGTTCTGTTCCTGCTATACCACCTATTACCGGTATCAAAGAAAATAAAAATTGTGTAGATTCTACAGCGGCATTGGCTTTTGAAAAGATTCCAAAAAGTTTGATTGTCATTGGCGGTGGTGTGATTGGCATTGAATTGGCAACAGCATACTCACAGTTTGGAACAGAAGTCACCATTGTAGAGGCTATGCCAAAGTTACTTCCTATGATGGATGCAGAATTGACTGCACAGCTTCGTAAAATGATGGAAGCAAAATCAATTCGTATTATGACAGAGGCAAAAGTGCAGTCTGTAGAAGATTGTTCTATTGGCGTAAAGGTAAATGTGGAAATAGGCGGCAGTATAACAGCTTTTGAAGCCGAAAAAGCACTTGTTGCAGTAGGAAGAAGAACAGATACAGAGGATTTACATTTGGAAGCTGCCGGTATTTCTCATGACAGAGGACGTATTATTGTAAATGATAAAATGGAAACAAATGTAGAGGGTATTTATGCCATAGGAGATTGTTTAGGAAAAGTTATGTTAGCCCATGTAGCCTCTGCTCAAGGAGAAGTGGCGGCAGAAAATGCACTTGGTGAAACTGCATTGTATGATGGTAAAACCAATCCTTCCTGTGTTTATACAGTACCGGAATTTGCAGGAGTTGGATTAACAGAAGAAAAAGCCAAGGAAATGGGTATTGCATATGAAGTTGGAAAATTTCCTTTGATGGCAAACGGAAAATCTTTGATTATGAATGGCGGCATTGGTACAGTTAAATTTATTATAGCAAAAGAGTATAAAGAAGTGCTGGGGGTTCATATTTTAGGACCCAGAGCAACGGATTTGATTGGCGAATGCGCTTTGGCAATTGGCATGGAAGCAACAGTAGAAGATGTGATTGCAACCATTCATGCACATCCTACTGTAACAGAAGCTGTGAGAGAAGCCGCTTTAGCTGCAGAAAAGAGGGCAATACATATCCCTAATAAATAATGAATGTAAGCTATGTGTTTTATTACTGTTTTGAAAGACAAATTCTCCCTATTTTAATAAAAGATATAAATTTTGAATCCTAATGCAAAAAACTCTGACATATTAAAATGTTAGAGTTTTTTGTATGTGCAAAACGATAAGATTGTTTGAGATTGGTCTGGTTTAGCATGGTGATAATAAAAAATACTCATATTATATTGAACTTTACTATAATTATGTCAATTAATATAAAACTGCGATAGGCTTTTAATAAGTTCTTTGTATATCATTGGTAAAGATATTTTAAAAATAAGAAATATTCAAAATTGATAAAACTGTCAAAAGGAAAAAACAAAAAATAAACAACAAACAAGAAAATAGAATGATTTATAAATACAATCGAAAGTTAACATAGAAAGACTCTTATCAGCAAAAAGAGTAAAAGGCATAAGTAATACTAGGCTAGCGCAATGAGCATGGCTGATAAATTAGGATCACACCTAAAAGATGTGGTTTTCACTAGTTCTATCAAGGTACATAAAATAGTCGGCAAATGATGCCGGATTTTACTTTGTTCAAGCTTTGAGGATAGGAGTATCTGTTACACTTAATCTTTTTGGTTCTTTGTATCTTACTTATCTTCTATCGGAAGTAAATTTCCACTGATGATTGCATTTGGGAAACACTTTATTTTTTAAGCCTTTGCACTGTATTACATTTATAGAAAAAATATAGTTTTTTACACTCCAAAAGGATATCAAAAATAGATATCCTTTTTTCAATCTCTTTTTTGAAAATTCAAAAAAATCATATAAATATTATTAAAAAATAATACTGTCAAAATTTGTTTTTGCTTTTTTGTTATCATATGTATTTGTGTATTGTTGCTGTATTTACATAAACTGTATTCACATAGTAGTTGTGTGGAAATTTCTATTGCTTTAAATTTATGTATTGGTGGAATATCATCAAGGTGGTCTTTTCTTTTAAATATACTATAAATGATGATACGTTTAGGAGGTAACTCTACCAAAAGATATACATAATCTGGCGTTTTATGCCTTTCTACGATTTTGCTTTCTATTTGCACAAATCTTTTATTATTTTTTTGGATATCAATTTATAATCAATTATTTTCATTGTGTATTTTGGAGTAAAAACGATATAACATTTGCATACCCATTTTGTATGTGCTAAGTTTTTCTTTCGTCCCCGGAGTAAGCTGTTGTGAAGAAATGATTGCTAAAGTGATAATGCAAAACCATCCGCTAAACGGATGGTTATTTGATGTAGATGTTTTTATTCTAAAAGAAGGGATATCAGTTCTTCTTTTTTTAATCCATGAAAATAATTTTCTATTTTACAATCAGTTAATTGATGCGTAAGAGCGGTTTTTTCCAGTTTTACTCCACATAATTGTTTTGCTAAATCTGTGGTGTCATATAAGCCGAAAAAGTCACCAAAAAATTGAATTTCTGAGATATGTCCCTTTTCTGTATTCATATGTATTTCGATTTTTCCACAGTTGTCAAAACGACGGCTTTTTTCTACACTGTAATTTGGAGAAGAACCATAATTCCATTCCCAACGGTCATAACGTTCGTGTTTGATTTTTTCAATAGCTTCTAAATCTTGTGGAGTCAATGTATAAGGTTTTGTATTTTCATCTCCTAAAATATGCTTTAATAACAATTTTTTAAAATCTTCCAGTGTAATGGAAGAAGGTAAATAAGGGGATAAGTTTGTAACTCTGCTTTTTACGGATTTTGTAGCTTTAGATTGAAATTTGTCGGCAGAAACATTTAAAACGGAAGAAACAACAGATAAATCAGACTGAAATAATATTGTTCCATGATGCATAATACGGTTTTGTTTTAGATATTGAGAATTTCCGGAAAATTTTTTTCCTTCAATGGTAATATCGTTTCTTCCGTTTACCTGTGCAGGAACGCCTAATGTGTTTAGCAGGTCTGCAACAGGCTGACAGAATAATTGAATGTTTAAATCAGAATGATTTTTGGCGTCCATTATAAATGTAAAGTTGATATTTCCTAAATCGTGATATACAGCGCCTCCTCCGGAAAGACGACGAACAACAGTAATATTTTTTTCAGAAACAACTTTTTCATTGACTTCAGCAAAAGTATTTTGATTTTTTCCGACTACTACTGTATTATTGTTTTGCCACAACATAAAGTATTCTTCGTTTCTATCCATATTATCAAAAACATATTGTTCTAGGGCTAAATTAAAAGCCGGGTCGGTTGTAGTAGATTCTAAATAAATCATTGGTAGTTCATTCCTCCTTAATAATGAAAATTTTATGATATTTGTTGTTTGAAATAAATGGGAATTTCTTGTAATAATCTTACATGGAACCAACAACAAGTATAACATACAAAATGAAATTTTTTATAATCCATCCAAAGTATAATACAGTCTGTTTTTGTTTGCAAGTGGCAAGGAGCAATTTCAAATCCCATACTGTTTTTAGAACATAATTGTATGCCGAATAAGTGATTTTGTTGTATTTCTAAATCAGAATGACTTTGTTTTATCAAAGCTTTTCCCTGTAGTAAATATCCAATACGACCGTTTGTTTTGACTGTTTTGTTATGATTCATATTTTCTATTTCCAAATCAAAACAACCTTCAAATTGTTCTAAAGCATTTTGGGGCAGCCATTGTAATAGAGGAGAATTTATGATTTTGTTTTGAAAATGATAAACAGATTGTTTCATATCAATTCACTACTTTCTTTAAAATATAAAAATATATTTTATTATATCATGAAATTGTATACAATTAAACAATATTTTGTAAAAATGCTATAATTTTGTATTCAAAAATAAAAATTCCTTCAGTAAAAACCGAAGGAATTTTAAAAATGTGTTTTATAATTCTATTTTGACATGGTATTCTTTGAGCCAGATATTGACTTGTATGATATAAGCAAGCATTTGAGGACCTGCCATTAACTGCCCATACCAAGGCTTTCCATAATCGGAGGGGCTTTTTAGAAATTGATTTACTTTTTTTATATCCAAAAATTGCAATACAGGTGCAGAACTGTCTTGCATGATTTCTTGAACACGTTGTTTTAAAAGCAATTCATATTTTTTATCATATGTTTTAGGATAAGGTGATTTTTTGCGGAACAATATTTCCTCCGGCAAAAATGGCCTGCCGGCCTCTCTTAAAAGATGTTTGACAACACCGTCTTTGGCTTTCATAGTCCAAGGAATATTCCACAAATATTCTATAATACGATGGTCGGCAAAGGGAACTCTTGCCTCTAGTCCTGAATACATACTGGTTCTATCCATACGGTCAAGAAGTGTTTGCATAAACCATTTTAAATTTAAATAAGCAATTTCGCGACGACGGGCTTCTTCAGCAGTATCTTCTGCCAGACGAGGCGTTTCAGCTACAGAACGATGATATGCCTGTGCAACATATTCATCCATGTTGAGGGCTTGCAAAAATTCATCGCTAAGAAGCACTTTTCTTGCTTGCAAATCCATTGTCCAAGGGAAAGTATCTGCTTGAAAGCATTCTTTTTTATGAAACCAAGGATAGCCGCCAAATATTTCATCAGCACATTCTCCTGTTAATGCAACTTTATGTGTTTGTGTTACTACAGAGCAAAAATAGAGCATAGAAGCGTCAATATCAGCCATACAAGGCAAGTCATGAGCTTTGACAGAATCTTCCAATAGTTCTACTTGCGTACCGGTTTCACATTCCAAAAAATGATGTTTGGAATCAAGAAATTGCACCATTTTTTCTACATAAGGACGATCCTGTGAAGGCTGAAAAGCATTGGATTGAAAATATTTGTCATTATCCACAAAGTCAAATGAAAATGTGTGAAGCTGTTTTCCTTGTTTTTTTAATTCTTGGGCACAAATGGCAGAAACAAAACTGCTGTCCACTCCACCGGAAAGAAAAGTACAAATAGGTACGTCAGAAACCATTTGACGACGTATGGCGTCCTGTATCAAAAAGGATGTTTTTTCTATTGTTTGTTTATAGCTGTCTGTATGAGGATGGCTTTGCAAGCGCCAATAGCAATGCAGGTGTGCACCGTTTTTGTCACAAGTCATAAAATAACCCGGCAACAATTCTTCAATATTTTTGTAAACGCCACAACCATAGGTTTTGGCAGGACCAATGCTAAAAATTTCATTTAGACCTTTTTGATCTACAATCGGCTCTATGCCTGGATAGGCAAAAAGCCCTTTTAATTCGGAAGCAAATATGATAGTGTCTTTTTGCTTGGTATAAAAAAGAGGTTTTACGCCGGCTCTGTCTCGAAAAAGATGGAGCTGTCTTTTTTTTGTATCAGCAATGGCAAATGCAAAAATACCATTTAACTTTTCAACAAATGCTGTACCATATTCTAAATATCCACTTAAAATAATTTCTGTATCGCTTGTTGTTTGAAAAGTATATCCTTTTTGTATTAAATCTTGTTTTAATTCTTTTTGATTATAAAGCTCTCCATTGTAAACAATGGCATAATCTTTTTGAGAAAATGTTTTTACCATAGGCTGATGTCCTGTTGTCAAGTCAATGATAGAAAGACGGGCATGAGCAAAGCCAAACTGCTCATGAATATAGATTCCGGAATCATCAGGACCTCTGCGAGCAAGTGTTTGCTTCATATGATGAAGTATTTTTTTGTATTTTTCATCATTTTTATGAAATGATTCATAAGGATTAAAAAAACCGGCAATGCCACACATAAAAATTCCTCCTTTATAATTTTAAGGTTTTGTTACATTAAAATGATATAGATATCACCTCTTTATTGAAAGTACAAAAAAATGAAAACAAAAATATTTTCTCCGGAAAAGGAGCTGTTTTTATGCATAAATATAAAAATTACTTTTAAAAATTTTATTATTTCTTGTTTTCATTGCTTTTATGGTTATTTCTGTACTTTTATTTTCCTATTAAGTTAACGCAAGTAATTTTAAATAAGAAAACAAGCAGTGATAAATGTAAAAACAAGACCGATGCTGACAGGAGCAATGTTTTTGCGAGCTAATTCCAGAGGGTCTACATTACAAATAGCGGCAACGGGAATCAAGCCCCAAGGCACAATTGTGCCTCCTCCTATAAATATAGCTGAAATTTGTCCTAAAGAAGCAAGAATTGCAACAGAACCATTCACAGCCGAACCGAATGTTTGCGCAAGAGAGCCTGTTAGAGGCAAACCGGAAAAACCCGATCCATCTAAACCGGTTACTGCTCCAATAGCCATTTGAATGAAGGCGGTGATATATTTATTCAAAGGGGTATTGTGCGCCAGCCAAATTGCCCAATCGTTGAGTATACCAGATTGATATTGTTCGCCTAATATAGATGTGATACCATCGCCGCCTAAAAAGAAGAATCCTCCAATGATGATGACAGGAGCAAATATTTTGATAGCAAATAAAAAACCGTCTGTGATATATCCTGTCACTTTTTCAAGAGCCTGTTTTTTGAACCCTATTATAGCGCCAAAGCACATAAGTAATACAGCAGTTCCCGCTACAATGCTGGTAGCGTCTCCTCCATTAAGATGAAAAACAAGCATAAAACAGATATCTAATAAAAATGCAATAGGAGTGGCAATGGCTAATGCAATGGTGGATTTAGAATATTTTTTTATTTGCAGTTCGGGCAGAATGGTAACGCAACGACTGCTGATAGGAGCAGACAGTTCCTTGCGGTTTAATAAAAATGCCGATACTACTGTAGTAATGCCCATTACGATAAATAAAGGACGTCCTTGGGATAATATTTCCGCTGTGGTAATACCGGCAGAACCGGCGGAAATGGCAGGCGCGCCTTGTATGATAAAGTCATAGCTTAAAGCTATACCATGCCCAAAAAGATTGATTGCCATAGCTGCTGCAAGAGGTTTTAAACCGGCTTTTATGGCAAAGGGAAGCATAATGGCACCGATAAGAGCTACAGAAGGAGAAGGCCATAAAAAAAGAGAAAAAATAAACATAGTAATACCCATAATCCACCAAGTAATGGAAGGAGTCTTCATCACTTTTGCCATGGGCATCATAAGCAGTTTATCACTGCCTAATTCTGCCAAGCATTTTGAAAAAGCTGTTACAAGGGCAATGGTTGCAATGATTTCCATAAATTGTATGGCGGCGTAAAGGAGGGCTTTAAATATGGTTTGTATGCCTCCAATCAGACTTTCTGTGCCGACCAGTCCTAACAAAAAAAGAAATACAATACACACAATGGGCGTGTCTTTTCGCAGCATCATTACAAATAGTATTGTAATAACGCCGATAAAGTAAACATAGTGCAAGGGGGTTAAAATAATAGTAGAATCTAACATAACAAAACTCCTAAAAATTTGTGATTCTTATATTATATGAAAAAAAGAAAAAGGGGTTACAAAATAGAAGCATTGTACTTCTTTGTAAAACATGGTAGTATTAACAAAAGAAAAAAAGGAGGAAAAATATCATGTTTTTTCGATTTTTGGAGCAAACAAAAGAAGCAGAGCTGAATTATAGCATAGAATTGACAAAAGATTTGGAGGAACCTTCCAAAGGACTGATACAAAATACATTGATTAAAAATATCGTCAATATGACAAAAAATGAAAAATGTTATTATATGACCAGAGTAGCAGAACTGTTTTTAGTTTCTATAATTATTATTGTGAATGTAGCGCCCAAAGAGATGTTTTCTTTTTTCAAATTGCCTGATATGTTTTTCAATATAAATGTTTGGACAGTATTATTTTCTTTATGTATATTACTCTGTATTGCCATTGACAATTTGTTTCAGTTTCGGGAAAAATGGCAAAAAGAAAAAGAATTGGTAACTGCTTTAAAAAATGAATGTTTAAAATATACATATAAATTGGGAATTTACGGACAAAATTTAAAAGAACAGGAAATCAAAGCGCTGCTTTTACAACGTTTTTTGGAATTAACACAAGAAGGATATTCTCTTTTTGAATATCAAAAAAAACAAGAAGTAAAAAAAGAGGAGGAAGGTATAATATAATGTAATGTAATATGAATGGTTGTGTTAACTTAACATGAAAATAAAAATACAGAAAAGACTTTTTAAAATGCAATCATAAAAAAGAGAGCATACAAATAAAAGAAAATACCTGAAAAAATTTTTTTGAAATTAAAATCAATTTTTTGCTTGTTGTTGAGAGTATGTAACACCTGCAACAGAAGCAGGAGCTTATCCGAACAAATAACAATGGCTATAGATGATAAAATGATAATAAAACAAAAATCAAAAATGATATCCAAATCAGATTTAATACCCATAATTATCTTTTTCATAAGTCTAAAAACAATGAAAAAAGCAATACAAACAGGAAATAGTAAAATTTTTAAAAATAATAACTATATTTATGCATAGTAACAGCTTCTTTCTGGGAGAAATAGTGTTTTAGTTCATTTTATTGTACTTTCAATGAGGAGCTGTTGTATATATTATTTTAGTGTAACAGAATCATATGGATGGATAGGAGGAAATTATGAAAGTTGTGATTGCCATAGATTCTTTCAAGGGAAGTTTATCTTCTTTGGAGGGTGGAGAAGCCATTGCAGAAGGTATTTTGAAGGCAAACTCTGAAACAGAAATAGAAGTTTGTCCCATAGCAGATGGCGGCGAAGGTACTGTGGAAGCATTAACAATTGGTATGGGAGGGCACAAGGAGTCTATTTTTGTGACAGGACCTTTAGGAGAAAAGGTTTTTTGTCACTATGGTATTGCAGAAAATACTGCAATTATAGAAATGGCTGCCGCTGCCGGACTTACGCTCATTTCAGAAAAAGAAAGAAACCCTCTTTATACAACGACTTATGGCGTAGGAGAAATGATAAAAGATGCTATTGAAAAAGGTTGTCGTCGTTTTATAATAGGCATTGGAGGAAGCGCTACAAATGACGGTGGAATTGGTATGCTGCAGGCGTTGGGATATGGATTTTTCAATCATGAAAAAAAACAGGTCTGTTATGGCGCCTTGGGTCTGTCGGAACTGGAATATATCACAACGGAAAATGTACTGCCGGAATTGAAAGAGTGCAGGTTTTATATTGCTTGTGATGTGACAAATCCTTTGTGCGGAGAAAGAGGAAGCAGTGTGGTATTTGGTCCTCAAAAAGGAGCCACCGAACAAATGATTGCCGATATGGATAAATGGTTGCAAAAATATGCTTTGTTAGCTAAAAAAGTCAACCAAAAAGCAGATAGTCAGTATCCAGGCACAGGAGCGGCAGGAGGGCTTGGATTTGCATTTTTGACATTTACCAATGCAGTATTGCAATCAGGTATTGATATTGTTTTGAAAGAAACAAAATTGGAAGAAAAAATAAAAACAGCAGATGTGGTCATAACAGGAGAAGGTCGTTTGGATGAGCAGACAGCTATGGGAAAAGCTCCTATTGGCGTAGCAAAAATAGCAAAAAAGTATGGAAAAATTGTAATTGCTTTTGCAGGAAGTGTTACAAACGATGCTGTTGTATGTAATCAAAAAGGAATAGACGCCTATTTTCCTATATTACGTCGTATTATGACATTGGAAGAAGCCATGAAAAAAAATGTGGCAAAAGAAAATATGGTCGCTACGGCAGAACAAGTTTTCCGCTTATTTTTGAAAAAAATATGATATCATAACCCATTTTGTGATGTTGTTACAGAAAATAATAATAAACAGTATTATAATAGAACAAAAACAATATGGGGGGAAGTTTTTGTGGAAAGAAAAAAGCGCTTTGCCAATGTGAATCAAAAATATTGTGTTGCTTGCGGCAGTTGTATCAAAGTTTGTCCCAAAGGCGCCATACAAGTACCAGAAGGAGTTTTTGCAACAGTAGATCAAACACTTTGCATCGGTTGCGGACTTTGTGCAAAAGCCTGTCCTGCCTCTGTCATTACAATAAAATGGGAGGAGGAATAAGACCATGAAAAAAAAGAAACATTGGTATGATTATCTTTGGATTGTTTCTGCTATCTATTTAATACTAGGCTTTTTTAATATATTATTTGCTTGGCTTGGTTTGATTTGTTTTTTTGTTCCTTTATGTATTTCTGTCATAAAAGGGAATAAAGGTTATTGTAATAAATATTGTGGAAGAGGACAGCTTTTTGAGTTGCTTGGAAAAAAATTATCCAGAAAAAAAGAGATACCTCATTTTTTGAAAACCAACTGGTTTCGGTATGGTTTTTTAACATTTTTTATGATTATGTTTTTGAATATGCTTTTTACAACATATCTTGTATTTGCAGACATAAAGTCGTTAAATGAAGCTGTAACGTTGCTTTGGAGTTTTCGTTTACCATGGCATTTTGCAAACAAAGCAGAATTTGTAAACCCGTGGATAGTACAATTTGCATTTGGTTTTTATAGCGTTATGCTCACATCAACTGTGTTAGGATTAATTACCATGATACTTTTTAAGCCAAGAAGCTGGTGTGTTTATTGTCCTATGGGAACAATGACGCAGGGTATTTGTAAATTAAAACACAAAAAATAATACTTTTAACAATAAAGGATTTTGACAGTACTATTTTTTAAGAATATTTATATAATTTTTTTGAATTTGCAAAAAGAGGATGAAAAAAGGATATCCATTTTGGATATCCTTTTGGAGTGTAGAAAACTATATTTTTTCTATAAATGTAATACAGTGCAAAGGCTTAGAAAATAAAGGGTTTCCCAAATGCAATCATCAGTGAGAATTTAATTCCGATGAAGAAAACAGCGTGTTTGAAGGTATTTATGCCATGAAAGGAATTGTTTATACTTCTATCTACTCCTCAAAGGCTTGAATGAAATGAGTCTTTGAGGAAGGACCAAAAACCTCAAAGGATATCCATTTTTGATATCCTTTTGGAGTGTAGAAAACTATATTTTTTCTATAAATATAATACAGTGCAAAGGCTTGGAAAATAAAGGGTTTCCCAAATGCAATCATCAGTGGGAATTAAATTCCGATGAAGAAAACAGCGTGTTTGAAGGTATTTATGTCGATGAAAGGCATTGTTTATACTTCTATCTGCTCCTCAAAGAATTGAATGAAATGAGTCTTTGAGAAAGGAGCAAAAATCTAAAAGGGATATCCATTTTGGATATCCCTTTTAGGTTATCAATTCTCCGCGATATTGTATAATTCCACCCATATTGACAGCTTGATAACCTTTTTTCTTTAAAAAGGCACAAGCTTGCATACTTCTGCCACCGCTTTGACAATATATAAAAAGAGGCTTGTCCTTTGTAATGGAAATTTGATTTAATTTTTGTAAAGGAATATTGATGCTATCAGGAATATGACCGCTTTGGTATTCTGCTTCTGTTCTTACATCAACGATAACAGCGTTTTTTGTTTCTTTTGCCTGTTGTAATACTTTATTCAAATTTGTGTGGTGAAAAAATTGAAAAAATGTCATATGGTTTCCTCCTTATTATTTCATAAAAAAAGACTGTTTGCAGTTTTCTGTTAGAATACTACAAACAATCTGATTTGACTGTGATTGAATCACAGTTTTTATTTTAAACTGACCAATGCCAGTTCTTTTAATTTTTTTTCATCAATAATTTTTATACTTCCGCGTGTCAAAGCAACAAGACCTTCTGTTTGAAAATATTTTAACATTCTTGTGACAACTTCTCTTACACTGCCTAAATGATGCGCAATTTGTTCATGGGTTACATGAATTTCACTGCTTTGGGTTAGCTGACTTTCTTCTATTAAAAAAGCGGCTACGCGTGTATCCAGTTTTTTATTTAAAATTTGGTCTACCAGCCACATAACATCTGAAAAACGAGACGCCATCAGTTCATTTGTGTAATGTGCAACAGCAAGAGATTCTTCCATCAGATTTTTGTAAATTTCAACAGGAATGTGCAGCAGTGTAGTATCTTGTTCTGCTTGTATGCAAACGTCAAACATAATATTTTTTAGCATACAAGAAGCAGAAAAAAGGCAAATATCTCTTTCAAAAAGACGATAGAGTGTAATTTCCTTTCCCTCCTCAGAGGCCATATATACGCGAAGCTGTCCTGAAACGGGCAATAACAATCCAACACAATCTTCAAGACCATAATGCAGTATGGCTCCTTTTGAAAATGTTTTTTTGTGAATAGAAATCTGCAAAGTTTGTTGTTGCTTTGGTGTTAATTGGTTCCAAAATGGAAAATATTCTTTCAAGTCCATTGCGATACTCTCCTTAAAACAAGTGCTTTCTAGGATATTTTTAGTATATCATACTATTTTAAAATGCTCAATGTAAGTTATGACCTCCATTTTAAAAATTTTTTTTCTAATAAAACAATCAGTTGATACATAATGGCGGCCATTACGGCTAATAAAAGCACAGAAAGCATTACCCAATCCAGCTTGAATATCTGTGAACCATATACAATAAGATAGCCCAGACCTGCCTGCGCCACCAAAAATTCTCCTACAATCACACCAACAAAAGAAAGACCAACATTAATTTTTAATGCGCTGATAATGGTTGGAATACTTGCAGGCAATATCACTTTTGTTAATACTTGTTTTTTAGTACCGCCAAATGTTTGTATGAGTTTTATTTTGTCATTATCAATATGCAAAAAACCATTTAATACTGTCATAATGGTCACAACAATAGAAGTCATCAATGCTGTAGCAATGATAGAAGTCATATTGTTGCCAAGCCATACAATGATAATAGGGGCAAGGGCTGTTTTTGGCAAAGAATTTAATACAACCAGATAAGGCTCTGCTACATCAGATACAAAATTGTTCCACCAAAGGAGTATGGCGATGAGTGTTCCAAATATCGTGCCTAATAAAAAACCTACAACGGTTTCATAAAGTGTAATGCCGATATGCTGCCAAAGAATACCTGTTTTTGCCATATCTATCATAGCTGTTATCATTCTGCTTGGCTGACTGAATAAAAAAGGGTCAATCCAGTTGGCATTGGCGGCTGCTTCCCAAAGAATAAAAAATGCAACAAGCAGTATGATTTGAGTGCTTCTAACAAGTGTTTTTCTCTTTTTTACTTTTTTTAAAAAGTCTTTTTGTTGATTTGATATTTCTAAAAAATCATTTTTATGATACATGGACATCTAGCTCCCTCCAGATTTGATTGAAATAATCTTTAAATTCCGGCGCCTCTCTGGCACGCATAGGCGTTCTATCTTCTACGCTTAAGTCAATTTTGTGAATTGCTTTTACTGTAGCAGGACGATGAGAAAGTACAATGACTCTGTCGGAAAGGCTGATGGCTTCTGAAATATCATGAGAAACAAGTATGGCTGTTTTTTTCTCTTTTTTTATAATGGTACCAATTTCATCAGAAACAGAAAGCCTTGTTTGATAATCCAGTGCGGAAAAAGGTTCATCTAAAAGCAATACGTCGGGCTGCACGGCTAATGTGCGTATCAAAGCAACTCTTTGACGCATACCTCCTGAAAGCTGAGAAGGCATATGGTCTTTAAAATCTCCAAGTCCATAAAGGTCAAGAAGCCGGTCTACTCTTTTTTTATTTTCAGGGGTTAATTTTTTTTGTATTTCCAATCCCAAACAAGCGTTGCTGCGTATGGTGCGCCACTCCAATAAATAATCTTTTTGGAGCATATATCCTATATTTGTTTTGGAATGAATAGCAAAACAACCGCTAGAAGGCTGTATCAATCCGGCAAGCATAGAAAGAATAGAGGACTTTCCACAACCGCTTGGTCCAACAATACAGACAAATTCTCCCTCTTCTACAGAAAAGCTTAAATCCGAAACGGCTTTTGTTTCGCCGGATATACTATGATAGCTGATAGATATGTTGTTTAACTCTACCATGGAAGACATAGTGTGTGTACCTCCTTTTGTCATTTAATTTATTATATTTTTAGAAAGGACAAAAGGTGCTTTTCTTATAATAAAATTTTTGAAAAAATTTTTTTAAAGTACACTGTGGAAAAAAATTATTTGATATCTCTTTTTTTATTGATTTTTTAGTGTTTACTGTCTTAGAAGTATATATGTCTTTGTTTTTTGTACTGTAAAAATCAATATTATAATGATGTCAAAAAAGGACTATATTTTTGTAATATAGTCCTTGCATGTC
>DVLQ01000190.1 GCA_018715395.1 Candidatus Coprocola pullicola
CTGTCATACTGGCAGCGTCAAAGGGCGACCCGGACGCAATGAAGATTGTATTGCAGCATTTCAGCGGCTACATAGCAAGTCTTTCTATGCGGAAGCTCTATGATGAACGAGGAAATGTTTATTTTGGAGTAGACGAGGATATTCGAGAACGGCTACAAGCAAAACTGATGAAGGCTATTTGTTTATTTCAACCGTAATCGTAAAGGCTCTTGGTGCTAATACACCAGGGGCTTTTATTTATTATATAACCATGATTTTGTATAGCATATCGTTACCATAAATAAAGCATATTCCATACTTGTTATTATTCGTATGTCCGACTATAATTATACTGATATGATTTGTAGAAAGGACTGGTGTTGTTATGGAATATATGTCTTGCCCCGAAGCAGCAAAGAAGTGGGGAATTTCTGAAAGGCGGGTACAGATACTTTGCAGGGAGAAACGCATACAAGGTGTTTCAAAACTTGGGTATATGTGGTTGATACCAAAAGACGCGGAAAAACCGATTGACGGTAGAACCAAACAAGGAAAGGAGCTATACCATGAATAAAGTTTTGATTATAGATGATGATAAGGAACTTTGTGCGCTGATTAAACGCAGCGTACTATCAGAAGATATAGAAGCTGATTTTTGTAATACGGGAAAAGAGGGATTACAAAAATTAAAAGAGAGAGAATATCAACTTGTGATACTGGACGTTATGATGCCCGGTATGGACGGATTTGAAACATTGGAAGAAATCAGAAAAGAAAACAGTCTGCCGATTTTGATGTTTACCTCTAAAAATGACAGCGCTTCCAAAGTGCGCGGCTTACGCGCAGGAGCCGATGACTATTTAACAAAGCCTTTTGACATGGACGAACTAATAGCCCGTATTATTTCTCTTATACGGCGTTATACCCGTTTCAATCAAACAGACGGAATGACACAGCAGCTTGAATTTGACGGGTTGAAAATTGACATTGAAAATCGTTCTGTTACTACGGAAAATGGAACTTTTGAACTGCCTCCAAAAGAATTTGACTTACTCTTATACTGCGCGAAAAATCAAGGGAAAATTCTGACAAAGCAACAGATTTATGAAGAAGTGTGGAGAGAGGAATATTTCTATGATGACAGCAACATTATGGCGATTATCAGCCGACTTCGCAAGAAATTAGAGGTAAATCCCGGAAGTCCAAAATATATTCAAACGATTAAAGGTATCGGTTATCGTTTTAACAAGGAGGTTTGATTTTCTATGGAAGCAGTCATTTTTCTATCCATAATAATTGCACTTTTTTCCATTCTTGTTTCCTGCTTTGCTATTCGACGTGTTAAAAAACAGATAGCCGAGATAACAGACACATTGATTGATGTAAAAAACGGAAATGGAAACAGGCGTATTTTATCTGCAACAAATGAACTGGTAGCCCCTCTTGCCTATGAAATAAATGAGATTGTTGTGTCTTATGAGAGCAGGCTTTCTACTGTCCGGCAGACAGAAGAAACAAACCGACAGCTTATGACAAGTCTTTCCCATGATGTTCGGACACCGCTTACAACGCTTATTGGGTATCTTGACGCTGCACATAAAGGAATTGTTACAGGAAAAGACAGGGACGACTATATCGAAACAGCCCGCCGCAAAGCTCACGATTTGAAAGAATATATTGATGTTCTTTTTGACTGGTTCAAATTAAATTCTAATGAGTTTGCTATGGATATAAATATTGTTGAAGCTGCGGAGCTGACACGAAATATCTTGATTGACTGGATACCCATATTTGAAGATAAGCAGATAGATTACAACATTGATATTCCCGAACAGCCTTTCCGGGTAAAACTTGATACGGACGGCTATATGCGGATATTGAACAATCTTATTCAGAATGTAATTTCTCACAGTCATGCGGATAAAATAGAAATAATCCTGTCAAAGCAGGAAAAAAATATGCAAATCCGATTAGCAGATAATGGAATAGGGATTGAAAAAGAAGATTTGAAGCATATTTTTGAACGGCTCTATAAATGCGATAAGGGACGGTCTGAAAAAGGCAGCGGTCTTGGGCTTTCTATCGCACACCAACTTGTAGAAAAGATGAACGGCACAATAACAGCAAATAGCATACAGGGAAAAGGAACAGAATTTACTTTGCTTTTTCCCTTAGCAAAGTAAGGTTCTCCCGTCCTTTTGACGGGAGCCTTAATTATTTGGGGAGAAATATTTCAAATTGCAAGGTTAATGCAAGGTTGCGGCAAGGTTAATGCAAGGTTGGTATGATAGAATAGTTTACAGAACAGGAGGTTTGAATATGGACAAAAATTATATCATTGAAACAAAAAATCTTACAAAGCAGTACGGCTCACAAAAGAGTGTCGCTGACTTAAATATTCATGTGCAGAAAGGGAGAATTTACGGACTGCTTGGAAGAAACGGAGCCGGAAAAACGACCACTATGAAAATGCTACTTGGATTGACAAAGCCAACTTCCGGCGAAGTTAAAATATGGGGAAAGTCTTTGCAGGGGAATGAAAAGAAATTGTTGCCCCGTATCGGTAGTCTGATTGAGTCGCCCGGTTTTTACCCTAATTTGACTGCTACGGAAAACTTACAAATTTTTGCTACCTTACGGGGCATACCCAACCGTCATTCAATTAAAAACACATTGGATTTGGTAGGATTGCCTTATAAAGACAAAAAACTGTTTTCCCAGTATTCTCTTGGTATGAAACAACGACTTGCGATTGCACTTGCAGTTATGCACGACCCTGAACTTCTGATTTTAGATGAACCTATCAATGGGCTTGACCCGATTGGAATTGCAGAAGTACGTTCTTTTATTCGCGAGCTTTGCGATACAAAGGGAAAAACAATTTTAATTTCCAGTCATATCCTTTCGGAGATTTCTTTGCTAGCAGATGATATTGGAATTATCGACCATGGCGCACTATTGGAAGAAGAAAGTCTTGCGGAACTGGAACAAAAAAGCAGCAAACATATCCAATTTACTCTTTCTGATACCGCACAGGCAGCAAGAATTTTAGAGCGTACTTTCCATGAGAGTCATTTCTCTATACAGGACGACCACAATTTACGCTTGCATAATCTTGATTTGTCCGTAGGAAAAATCGTGACTGCTTTTGTAGAAAATGGATTGGAGGTATCAGAAGCCCATACTTGTGAAGAAAGTCTTGAAGATTACTTCAAGCGTGTGACAGGAGGCGAAGGAATTGCTTAAACTGATTAAGTGCGAATTTTGGAAATTAAAGCGAAAAAGACTGTTGTATGCACTGATGTCATTGTCGTTATTTTTTCCGTTGATTTTGGCATATATGGCAAAGGCGGGAACTGGTGCAGATACAACGAAACACTATCTTCAAACCCGATTTGATTATGTCTATACAATGATGTTGGGATATGGTTTAGTTTTTTTGCTTCCATGTCTAATTGGTATCATTGCCGCTATTTTGTTTTTTATAGAAAGAGATTGCGATACTTCCAAAAACCTTAGAACAATTCCAGTTACAAATACACAACTCATTATGGCAAAAATTTCTATGCTCTTTATTTTCAGCGTTGCATTTTGTCTGATAAGCACATTGTCTGTTGCGTTGTTTTGTA
>DVLQ01000191.1 GCA_018715395.1 Candidatus Coprocola pullicola
TTAAGTAATTGCGATACACTCATTTTTGGTGCAATCTCTACCAGAGGATGGATCGGATCCGGCATCATATGACCTTCAATCATTTCTACACCTTTCCATTTGCATAAATCCTTAATTATTTTTTGAATATCCGCCCTCAACCCATAATAAATTATTTTTCTTCTATACTTACGATATGATACTTGCATACCCATTTTGTGTGTGCTAAACTGTTTGCCATAAAACCATAGTCCTTTCTTCTGTAAAATTTTTAGGTTTGAACCCCCTTATTTTACAACAAGGACGATGCTTTTTGCTTAAGCTTTCATCTCACCCGCAGAGCGGGCGGTTGTTAAAGGCTGCTCCGCAGCCTTTGGTACTAAAGTAATAATTAGAAAATCCTTTCCTTAAAATAAAGGAAAGGATTTTTTTTATTTCTCTAGTCTATAAATAATCCATTTTATAAGCTGTATTACTATCATAGAAAAAAAAGCAAATCCATAAATGCTAACTAATGTCATACTATCTACATCTGAAACAGCAAAAAATCCATGAAATATTTCTAAAAGTAATACAACATTTAAAAGTAGAAAACCAATGATAAACGCTCCCCATAAAAATAAGTTGTCAAACAGTCTTTTATGAAATAATATAGGTTTTTTATCTTTGCAGCTAAAACCATGAAATAAACGACCTAAACAAAGCGTTGCAAAAGCCATTGTACTGGCTAATGGGGCTCCGCCTTTTTCCAATCCCACATAAAATGCAGTCATTGTAAACACAGCAATGACAAACCCTTGTATTACTATATCTCTCATAAATCCTTTTGTTAAAATAGAAGCATTTGCTGGGCGAGGGTTCTCTTGCATCACCTTTTTAGAATGAGGTTCCATACCCAATGCAATAGCCGGCAAACTGTCTGTCAACAAATTGATAAAAAGCAAATGCACTGGAGCAAAAGGTACAGGCAACCCCAAAAAAGAAGCATATAACACAGCCAATATACCTGCTGTATTTCCTGAAAGTAAAAACTGTATTGCATTTTTAATATTTTGATATAAATTTCTTCCATTTTCCACTGCTTTTACAATAGTAGCAAAATTATCATCTGTCAATACCATAGAAGCAGCATCCTTTGCTACCTCAGAACCGGTGATTCCCATAGCCACGCCAATATCAGCTTGCTTTAATGCTGGTGCATCATTGACGCCATCTCCTGTCATAGCAACAATATTGCCTTTTTTCTGCCATGCTTTTACAATTCTAATTTTATGTTCCGGAGAAACCCTTGCATAAACTGCTACATCTTCTACAAAATTCTCCAATTCGGCTTCTGTCATGTGGTCAATTTCGGATCCATCTACCGCTTTTTTTTCCGGTGTCAATATACCAATTTGCTTTGCAATAGCCGATGCTGTCACTTTGTGATCTCCTGTAATCATTACCGGCTGAATGCCTGCCTGTATACACTCCGCCACTGCTTTTTTGGATTCTTCTCTGGGAGGATCCATCATAGCAATTAATCCTACAAATATAAAATCTTTTTCATCTTCTAAAGATATTGTATGATTTTGTTGTATTTCTTTATAGGCAAAAGCCAATACTCTTAAACCATTTTCAGAAAATTTCTCATTGATTTGGGACAATTTTTTTCTATCTTCTTCTGTAAAAGCTGCCACACCATTTTTCTTTTCTATGAAAACGATTCTATCCAATAATACATCTACTGCTCCTTTTGTTACCATAATACATTTTTGTTGCAGTATATGAACAGTAGACATCAGCTTTCTATCCGAATCAAATGGAATTTCCTGCAGTCTTTCATGTTTTTTTCTTACTTCTTCATAAGATATTTTCAATGTATCAGCAAATTGAATGAGTGCAATTTCTGTAGGATCGCCAATTTCCTGACCATTTTTATTTCCTGCATCATTGCACAAAACACTCATAAAAATCAATTTTTGTTCCAATTCACTTTCAGCATGATAGTTTTCTTTTTCTACTATAGTATGATCCACACAATATTTTTGTACAGTCATTTTATTTTGTGTCAATGTACCTGTTTTATCAGAACAAATAACAGAAACACTCCCTAAGCCTTCTACTGCAGGCAGCTTTCTGACAATAGCATTTTCTTTTGCCATCTTTTGTGTTCCTAATGACAATACAATCGTTACAATAGAACTCAGCGCTTCGGGAATTGCCGCTACCGCCAATGCTACTGCAAAAAGAAAAGCATCTATCATTTCTCCTCCTTTTGCAATATTTACAAAAAAAAGTATGGCACAAACAGCTATAATTACCATAGAAAGCTTTTTTCCAAAATTATCTAGATTCTCCTGCAAAGGAGTCTTTTTTTCTTGGGTATTTTTCAAAAGCTGCGCTATTTTTCCGATTTCTGTTTGCATGCCTATATTTGTTACAACATAACTGCCTCTTCCATAAGTTAAAAAACTTCCGGAAAATACCATGTTTTTTCTATCCCCAATAGGTAATTCTTCTGTTATATCTGCCACATCTTTTTCAACACTAACCGATTCTCCTGTCAAAGAACTTTCATTTACTTTCATACTAAAATTTTCTATAATTCTACCATCTGCGCTGACAAAATCTCCCGCTTCTAAAAAAACAATATCCCCTATTGTTACCTCTTGAGAGGGTATACTTTTTTTCTCACCATTTCTAAGCACTTTTACATGAGGCGCAGACAAAGCTTTTAAACTCTCTAAAGATTGTTCTGCTTTCATGTGCTGTATTGTTCCTAATACTGCATTGATTGTAATCACAACAAGTATAACAATAGCGCTTTCCAAATCTCCTAAAAACAAAGAAAGTAATGCTGCCGCAATGAGTATCATGACTAAAAAATCTTTAAATTGCTCCAAAAATATCATCATTGCACTCTTTTTTTTGCCTTCTTGAAGCATATTTTTGCCATATTTATGTAGCCTTTGTTTTGCTTCTTCCTCTTGCAATCCTTCTTTAGAAGCTCTTACCTCTTTCATAACTTCTTCTAGTGGCATAGTATCATATCTTTTTTCCATACAAACATCATCCTTTCTTTTTCAAAAAAATAAGACCTTTAATTATAATTCCAAAAATCTTAAAAACGATTCTAAAAAATTATATTAAAAGTCTTGTAACCAAAAAGTAATTGGCATATAACAACAGGCTTTTGCCGGATATGTTGCTGTTATATTAAAACTACTCCCTTTTAAAAAATATATAACTTTAAATATTTTACTACATTTTTTAATATTTGTCAATAGTTTTTTTATGATTGATGATGTATATAGTTGCTCCTATAATAATTTTGTTTGTTTTCATACATCAATTTGTCAGCTTCAGATACCATAATAGAAACATCTAAACTTTCTTTCATCCAAACTTTTCCTAATGAAACATTGCAATCTTTATATTCTTTTATTTTTTGTGAAAATTCTTTTACTTTTTCCAAAAATAGTGATTTTTCAATTTCTTTACATATTACTACAAATTCATCTCCGCCAATACGATAAACATCATATTCTAAAAAAACCTCTTTTAACGCAAAAGCCGTCTGTTTGATAATACTGTCTCCAAAACTATGCCCTCTTTCATCATTCAATTTTTTTAAACCATTGATATCTGCATAAACAATACCAATATTTTTAATTTGTTCTTTAGAAAGCTGCTGCATATCTTTAATATATCCATTTCGATTTAAAACACCTGTCAATGCGTCGTGATAACTCATAAAATATAATTGTTTTTCTAGTTTATGCTTTTTTAAAGCATCTGTGACAAAAAAAGAAATCGCATTTAAAATAATATAATCATCTGATAAATGGGTAGGATTATCAATTCCTATAAATCCTGTTAATTTTTCGCCTTCAAAAAAAGGTGAAACAATCATCTTTTCAATTCCTTTGTTTGTTAAATATTCCCATTCCTCATAATAATTTTGACGCCATTGTTCCATATCTTCTATAATAATCATATTGCCTTTTTTAAACTCTTTTATCCAATGTTGCATATAAGTAGCAGGAACATTCTCTTCTTTTGCACTCAAAGAAGGAACGCCATCACCACACCATTGATACGCATTATAGAAAAATGTTTGTGTTTCATCAAATTGAAATATATAGGCTCTGTCTGCTTTATGAAACATTCCTATCACACCTAATACAAGAAAAAGCGCTTTTTCCAAATTTTCTTCTTCTCTTAAAACACGAATGCAATTTACAATCGTTTCTTGTATCCTCAATTTTTCTTTTGTTTTTTTACTAATATTTTCTTTTTCTGTAATATCAATGGCAATTTCCATGCGGGCCGGCTTGCCATCCCATTGAATCAGTTTATCTTTTACAATAAAATTAGATTTAAAATATGTATTATATACTTCCCAAATATAAAAGTCGCTTTTATTCAACAAATGATTTGTGCAAAAAGAACAAGGACTGCTCAAACCTTGCAAAACACAATAACATTTTTGTCCTTTATAATCATTTTTGCCAACCAGCTTCCTTCCGCCTTTATTTAAATAATATAACTCATATGTTTCTATATCGCTAACATATATAATTTCATCCAGACTATCTGTCAAATGTATTAAATTTTCCTGCAAATCTATAGATTGAGTTTCTTTTTTGTAAGGCGTTTGCTGTTCTAATAAATTAGAAGTTATTTTTCTGATTACTTCACCGCCATTTTGTATGTATTGTTTGTAAAATATATGTTTTGGCTGTGGCTTTCCAAATAAAAATCCTTGTATTCTTTCTGGTTTTAAGTCTCTTAAAACAAATAATTCTTCAGCAAATTCTACTCCTTCTACACAAACCTTAATTTGAACGCTATCTGCTAGTTCTATCATATTTTTAACCAGCTTATAATTATAATCACTGTGTTGTATATTGCTGACAAAACAACGATCAATTTTTATTTCGTCAATATCAAGTCTTTTCAAATAGCCCATTGTAGAATAGCCTGTTCCAAAATCATCAATAGAAATTTGCACTCCTCTTTTACTAAGACGGTAAAAATTATAATTAAATTTTTGATATTGTTGTAATTGTACGCCTTCTGTCAATTCCAAGCAAAGTGCTTCTCCCGGCAAATCTTCTTGGTCTAATATTTGAAAAATTTCATTTACAATATTTTCATTTTTCATTTGTATATAGGATAAATTTACACTAATGCGAAAATCTGGAATTTCTTTTCTCCAAATTTTACACTGTTTTACACCTTCTCGAAGTATCCAAAGTCCTGCTTGTTGAATCATACCGGTTTGTTCCAATATGGGAATAAATACAGAAGGGCTGATTTCTCCCCTTGTTTTTGAATAAAAACGCATCAATACTTCTGCGCCCACAACATGATAGTCTTCTGTATTGACTTGCACCTGATATACAGGATAAAAATTAGAAAATCCTGTTTTCACTTGTTGTATAATTTCATCTTGTAATTCCAAAAAAGATAGATGTTCTTTATAGTCTTCTTTTGAAAAAAATACCAGATTATCTCTTCCTTCAGCCTTTGCTTTTATAAGAGCATTTTCTGCAAACTGGTATAATGTATTGCTGTCTGTCGAGCCTGAAAAATATTGTACTGCTCCTGCAGAAATGGTACAGCCTATTTTCTGCTTTTCCAATTCTTTTCTTACATTACAATATAAGCGTCTTATATCTTTTTCTTGTTTTTGAGCTAATACAATGCCAAATTTATCTCCATCTAAACGATAGATTCTTTGAACATCTTTTACTTGCCTTTCTAAAATTACAGCAATTTGTTGTAATATTTTATTACCAAAAATTCTCCCTGATTTATCATTCAAATCTTTGAGATTATCAATTCCTAAAACCATCAAATAGCCTGCTTCTTCAGTTGGCTTTTTTTCAAAGTCTATCGCCATTTTAGAACCATTCATAAAACCCGTTAATTCATCTTCCCACAATGAAAAAATATTTTCACAAATTCTTCCTATCATAATAGGATTTTTATCTTTTGTATCTGCAATAATGTTTCCCCTACAGCTTACCCATATAGTTTTTCCTGTTTTATCAATCAAACGATAGTTCAAGTCTTGCCTATCTTTTTTCCTTTCTTTTATTTTTTTCAATTCTTCAAGTAATGCTTTTCTATCAGGAGGATATACAATAGAGAGCCATTGTTTTATGTCATAATAATCTTTTTGTTTGTTTAGGGCATATTGTTTTGTAATGCGATTGCTAAAGTAAATACGATCTTTTACAATATCCCATATAAAAAAATAATCGTCTGTACCTTCATCAATAAAAGATAATATTTTAATATAAAACTTTGTTTCTTCATAATGGTCTATTTTTTGAAAACTTTCTTTTTTTTTCATATCTTTTTTATTTTCCTTTCATTATACTTTTTATTTTACCATAAACCATTATCACTAGCTAGAAATTACTTTATTTTTTCTTGTAAAAAAACAAGAGAATTTTTGATAGATTCTCCTGTTTTTTATGTTTTATTTTTATATTTCCTGTTCAATATCAATATAATTTTCCAACTCTTTATATAATAACCTTGTATCTATGTCATCTTCTGTTACAAGATATAAATCCTCGTCTATTCTTAGTGCAAAAATACCTAATATAGATTTTGCATCTACCATGCCACTTTTTCCATGTATCCAAATATCATAAGGATAACGGCACACAATTTGATTGATTTTTGTCACTTGATTCATATCTTTTATACTGATTTTTACCCTCATGGCAAAACCTCCTCTTGTGTAAATTTTGCTAAAAAAATGCCTTTTTTGTATAGCTTCCCCATTTTTGTCACAATTTATTGCCTTTCTTAGTAGTATTATATGATTTTTTTCAAATATTGTAAAGGGCAAAAAAGGAATATAAACTATTGTTGTTTTATTTTCTGTTAAATAGACTGTGTTTTTTCCATAGACGTATATTTTTTAGATTTTACAACTAAAATATAGTACGCACTAGGAATTACAAACATGGTTAAAACAGAAGATAATAGCATACCATATACAATGGCTGTTGCCAAAGGCGCCCATAATAATCCGCCTGTAAGCGCCAATGGTACCAATGAAATGACAGTAGTTATCATACCTATCATAATAGGTCTTAATCTTGTTTTGCAGGCTTGTATAATAGCATCTATAGCATTGTCATATTCTTTCATCAATATATTAATATAATCCAAAAGAACAATTCCATTATTGACTACTACTCCCATAAGACTGATGGCTCCTAAAAGTGCCATAAATCCAATAGGATAATGTAACAAATTCAATCCCCATATAATTCCTATAAAAGAAAGAGGAATCGTTGCCATAATAATCAAAGGCTGTTTAATATTTCCAAATTCCATTACTAATATCAGGTAAATCACGACAACGGCTATGATTGTCGGTATCAAAAGAGAAGAAAAAGCATCTTTATTTTCTTCATTTTCTCCACCAAAAACAATGGTATATCCTTCCGGAAGTTCATAATGTTTTAATGCTTCTTTGCAATTTTTCATAACAGTCTGAGTATTATAGCCTTCTTCTATAAAAAGTCCTACTGTCAATGTTCTTTTTTCATCTCTGCGTACTATTTTATTCATAGAAGATTCTGTATAAATGTCTGCAATTTGAGGTAATGGTACATTTTCTCCTGTTAATTGAGAGGTAATATAAATATTATTTAATATTTCTCTTTTTGTTTTATTGTCATCTGATATTTTAATATTAATAGGATAAGGATCCTCATCAATATCCTTTTGTTTCAATTGTGATATTTCTAAGCCATTGATAGCCATTCTTATAGTAGAAGCTACATCATAATTAGAAATACCTACTAAATTAGATTTTTCTTCATTTACTTTTACTTTTAGTTTATTAGAAGGATACCCATAATCGTCTTCTGCATTTTTTCCTCCTTCTACTTGATATAGAATGTTTTTTACATCATCGCCTATTTTTCTTAACTGATCTATCTCTGCACCCGAAATTCTAATTTCAATAGGATATGTTACAGGAATGCTGATTTCCAGTTCTTTTGCATTTACCATAACTCCGGATATATTTTCATTTAATTCTCTTTCAATACGATTTCTTTCCGATAACGTTCCATTTACAAGAAATTGCGCTTTATTGGAGGCCAAATCATTTGGAGTAAATGTAACATAATATTTGGGATAACCATCTCCTATCATCACAGAGTAATCTTTTACAGAATCATCTTTTTCTAAGTACTGTCCTATCTCTTCTATTATTTCTTTTGTGTGTTCTATAGTACTGCCATCCTGTACCGTCACATTCAGCGCATATTGTTCTCTTTCTGCCGGAGGAAATATTTGTATCCCCATAGAAGGAATCAAAAGACTACTCAATGCTAATATTACTACAAAAACGCCAATTAATAATTTGGGCATTTTTAATGCTTTTTTTAGCATCTCTTCATAAATCAACAATACCTTTTCTCCTATATTGTCAATATGAAATATTTTTTTTATGTTTTGTTTCACGCCTGATTTCTTTTGTTTGCTTTTAGGTTGCAAAAGCCAAAATCCTGTTGCAGGAACTAATGTTAAAGAGGCAATATAAGAGCCTGCTAATGCTACAGATACTAATATAGGCAATGTCTTTACAAATTTTCCTGCTGAACCCTGCATCATAGCCAAAGGCAAAAAAGAAGCTATGGTTGTCAATGTAGACGTCAATATTGCAATGTGAACTTCTTTGATTCCTTCAATACAAGCCTCTTTTTTACAATATCCCTTTTCTAGATATACATTGATATTATCGTTTGCTACAATGCCATTTGCTACCAACAAACTTAAAGATATAATCAAAGAAGCTATAGAAACTTGATGCAATGGAATTGCTGTGAAAGACATATAAATAAATACCATTGCAATCACTACAGGAATGGGCAACGATACAACGATTGCGCTACGTATTCCCATTGTCAGAAGAACTACTGCCGCTACTAATATCACAGCAGAAATTAAATTTTGTTCAAACAATCCTATTGAAGATTTTACAAAATCCGCTTGGTCTGTTAACTTTACAATTTCCATATTTGTATAAAGTTGATTTTGTTCAAAATCATCTATTCTTTCATATACTCTTTTTTGAATAGCCAGCATATTTTGCGCATCTGCATACTTTATACCAATCAATAACGCCTTTTGATTATTCACTTGTGCGAATGTTTCTGCTTTTTGTTCTGTTTGTACCACTTCTGCCACATTTTTTAAATAAACAGGCGTACCGGATTGAGAAGAAACCCCCACAATGGTATTTTTAATCTCATCTACAGACTGATATTCTCCTGAAATCTGAACAGGTACTTTGGTACCTGCTATTTCTAAGTTTCCTCCGGGTATATTAATATTTCTTGCTTGCAAATATGTTGCAATATCTGTTGGTGTAATGCCATATTGCTGCAATTTTACCATATCAAGACTAATTTCTATTTGTTGTCCTATTGTTCCAAAAATATCAACTGCTTTTATACCTTCATCTTCTTTTAAAATATCTTTTAAATCATTTGCTACATTTTTTAAATCTTGGTAAGTATAGTCTTTTGAAGTCAAACCTAGTATGATTCCATAGCTGCTTGTAAAATCTGTGTCTATAGTAGGTTTTTGTGCATCCGCTGGCAATTGTGATTCTACAGCCTCAACATCTTCCTTGACATCGTCCCAAACAACATCAATATCATTGTCACTCAAGTCTTTTAATGTAATTTTTATAACACCAATGCTATCCATAGAAAAGCTTTCTATTTTTTTAATTTCTGCAATATCTCCGATTTTATTTTCAATAGGTTTTACAATGAGCTTTTCAATATCTTCTGGACTGGCTCCGGGATATATGCAGCTAATTGTAGCAATAGGGCTGGCAACGGTAGGATTTTCCTGCCTTTCCATATTGATATATAGTAATCCTCCTGAAATCAACAGCACAACCGTAAGTAATATTACAATACTTTTATGTTCTACGCTCCACTTTACCATTAGCTTTTCATCTCCTCTACCTGTACTGTATCGCCATCATGTAATGTGAATTGTCCCTTTGTTACAATAGTCATACCGGTTTCCAGTCCGGAAAGTATTTGTATCCTATCTCCTGTAATTTCTCCTGTGGTTACATTTATTTTTGTCACAGTATTATCTTTGTTTAATACAAACACAGCAGAGCCTTCTGCAAAATGTATTACACTATCAATTGGGACAAATATGGCTTTTGTGTGATCCATAGGAATTTCAACACGACAGACCATTCCCGGTTTTAATTTAGATTGTTGATTATCTAATATTACTTTTACAGGAAAGGTTCTTGTTGTAGTATCAGCTAAAGAGTTAATTTCATCTATAGTTCCTGTAATAGATTCGTTTAATCCATACACATATACTTTTGCCTGTTGTCCTTTTTTTATCTGATTGACCATTTCATCTGTTACACCAATTTCAGCCCAAACATGACTGATATCTCCAATAGCTGCTACAGGATATCCGGCACTGATTGTTTCACCTGCTTGTACTGCCTTTTGCAGTACTACCCCATTAATAGGACTTGTCAAAACAGTGTCATTTAAATTTGTTTTTGCTGCATCTAACTGTGCGTCAGAAGCCGCAATTTGTGCATTGGAAGCTGCTACTTGAGCCTCTGTCATACTAATTTGCGCTTGCGCAGCATTAAGCTGAGATTTTGCTGATTTTATTTTATTTTCTGCCACAGATTTGGCGTCTAATGCTTGTTGATATGTATTTTCATCCACTGTTAATTTTGCAGAAATTTCATCCATCTGACTTTTACTGGCGATACCTTGGTCATATAATGTTTTTATTCTGTCATAACTTGTTTTTGTCAAATCATACTGTGCTTTTGCCTGTTCAATTTTTGTGGGAATTTCTGTATTTAACTGTATTTGAGCTGTTTCAATATCAATGGCTGCGGCTTCTTTTTGTGCTATGGCAGCTTCTTTTTGTGCTACGGCTGCACTTTCTTGTGCTTGTGCTGTAGATTTTTGTGCTTGAGCGCCCTTAACTTGTGTACTATAATCGATTTTATCCAAGCTGGCTATTTTTTGCCCTTGTATGATAGTATCTCCTTCTTCTACTGCCACTTCGTTTAAAACACCTGATATTTTAAAAGAGACTTTCACTGTTTGTACAGGTACAATATTTCCACTGACTGTCAACACATCTGCATAACCATCGGCTGTTACAGTTTCAACACCTACTGTACGAATGGTTGCCTTTGATGATTCTATAGTTGTATTGTGACACCCTGCTAAAAACATCATACACAACATCACTGCAACAAGTTTCTTTTTTTTCATAATAAAATCCCTCCTCATCATAATTATAAAATAGTTTTGATTGAATTCATTCAATTATTATGTAAAATATATGTCTGTTTCTAATATAATATTATAAACAGACTTTCTCGATGCCGAATTCAAAACCATATTCTTTTTTCATACACAGCATATGACTAAAAAGTTCAGCAAACTTTTTTTCATTTTTTACAAAATATTCACTTAATGTTATATCTTTTAATGCTTCATTTCTTTCTTTTTCTTTTTGAAACCGCTTTTGAAAACCATACACAAATAGTTCTGCGGCTTCTTTAGGATAATGACAGCAAAAAATTCCCTCTTGATTTCCCTCTTCTATAAATTCTATTAACTTTTTTACAATAATATCTAATGTTGTACAAATAATACGGTCTGACAAAAGAGATTGATTGATTTTAGCGCTATCTTTTATTATTTTACTTTTTTCCGAAACATTATGCAGTACTTGACTCATCAATAAATTGATTTTTTCAACGGCATTTCCTTTGCCATCAAAAAATGTTTCCAATTCCAGTTCCTCTGTAATCATTTGGCTATTTAATGCAGCACACTCTATCAATACATCTTCTTTTGAATGAAAATAATAATGAAACAACCCTGTGGCAATATGCATTTTTTCAGTAATATCTTTAATAGATGTTTTTTCATACCCCTTTTCTAAAAATAACTGCAATGCTACATCCATAATTTCTTTTCGTCTTTCTTGAGCAGTCTTGCTATTTCTCATAAAGCTTCCTCCTTTTTAATTTAATCAATTTGAATTAATTCAAAAATATCACTTTTTACTTATTTTGTCAATCTATTTCATTTAAGCCCATAGCCACAATATTTTTCATAGCACTACATAAGTTATATAATACAAAAAACGTATTTCTCGTATTTTATCGCTTAGTGCCATATCTTCATGTGCAGCTGTCATTTCATCAAAATAATATTTTCTAATTTTGCATAAAGCGTGTTCATATTTTATTTCCTTTCTTTCCTTAAAAAATTATAGTTGACTGTTATTATAATAGAAAAGAGCGTGGTTTTCTCCTACGCTCTATTTGCTTATCTCTTCTGTAATAAAATATCATCAATTCCTTTGTACTTTTCATCCCATACCAATGGCTCAACAAGAAACTGGTAATAAACTACTAACTTCAGTAACTTTTTGACATAAATGTTTATAAATCGATCCATATCATAAGCAAGTCATATCCTTTTTGTACCATTTACTTTTAGCTGTTTTCATATTAGAACACTATTCTTATAGTTATTTACAGCTAGCAAGGTTTTACCTCCTGATCAATAATGGGTAACAGTAGCTTTTAATCCGCCTTCTGTAATACAGACTGTTGTATAGTTAGACCTTCCAATAAAATGAACAGGGCTGCTACTGGAGGCACCGCTCTTTTTGCCAGTACTGAAATACCAAATATATTTTGTACCATTTTTCCAAGTATGGCTTAATCGGACTTGAATAGCCTGTATTTTTCTATCTATTGACTATATCCAGTATAACTACTTCTCAAGTTCATAGTTCAATTTTTTGACTCATCCAAAATTGAATTGTCAAGTCAAATGCAACACTTCTGAATCATAAATCTCATAAGGCGTTTTATCCCCCAAACATTTTGTGAAACACTTGCTCAATTCATCCACTTTATTTTGTATCTATTCTTTGCTAATGGTTGTTAAATCAAAATATTCCCGAAGTAATCCATTTGTTTTTTCATTTATTCCTCTCTGTCAAGGAGGATGAGGAGAAGAAAATCTCACTTTATCCAATGTGCCAGATACTTGAGAATGTAACACAAACTCTTTGCCTCTATCCAGCATGATAGTATAACATAGTTGGTTTTTCAGAGCGTTAATCATGTCTACACCTACAACAGCCACTTTCTTACTTTTCGCTTTTCCAGCTATTAAAAATCTACTTTTTCCATCTACTAGAGTCACCAGGCAGGCTTTATCTTTTCTTCTATGTCTAAGCACTGTATCAACTTCCCAATCTTCGATTCTTACGCGCTGATTTGCAAATTCCACTCGTTCTGTTATCAAATGACTAATTTGTCATTTCCCACATTTTTCCTCATAGTTTTTTTGTATGGCGGCTTTTCCTAATATGACACAGTTTTCTGATTGCACCACCATTGCCGCGAGAATTGTACTGTTTTTTAGTATCAAACATACTTATATAAATCGTTGCGTAACTTACATAAAAATCAGCTTTTTCCAAGAGAAGTCTTCCGAAAATCTATTCTGGTAACCATTGATAATTTCAAAATTTATCGCTTACATAATGATAAATGATCATGTCTATTATTTCATATTTCTTGATAACTTTCCCATATACAATTTGCTACTAAATTTGTTTTTTACTAAAAACAAATTTACTCAATACTACATATTCTATATTAAAATTCATCTTTAATAAATATTCTTATTTTCATTATGTAATTTTATGTATATACTCATTTTTCATTACATTATAACAAATATCGAGATTTATAGTCATTTAAAATAGTATTTACTTGCTTTGTGTCTATTGGAAATTCTTGGCAATATTTATTACAAATTATTAACAAATAATAATATAAATCTTGATATCCAATTATTACTTCTTGCCCATTATTCAATCCAAATTCGGCTCCTTCATATTTTACTGTTAATTCTTTATCATAATTATCTAAATCATTCCAAAAAACACAAGCTCCATAATTTTCACCAAATCCTATTCCTTTACTTATTCCTTGTATTACTTTAATAAATCTTTCATTATCAACCATATTAAATAATGCTTTTACAGGAAAATGATCCTTATTTAATAACTCTTTATCGTCTATACGAAACTTGTTTTTCATATATATTCCTCCTGTATTAGTTAATTATTCAGGATACATTGATTTAATTTCTCCATTTTCACAATATCCATGCCATGTAATTCCATTATTATCAATACCTACCCATTCGCGTGGCAATATACCATTTTCATATTGAAAAGCTGCATTATTTGCTGCTTCTAGTCCTCGACTTAAATATTCATCAGTACTAATTATATTAGAATCATATACTGTTTTTGCCTTAGGCACTCCATCTTGGTATTCACCTGGAATTGGTGCACCAGTTTTGTCACGTTTAGGCATTTGATACTCAATTTTTGAAACTCCATTTATACTTGGATGTGGAGTTTCACTTATAATTTTAATGTCATTTTTTATAAATACATCTTTTTTATGTGCTCCTCCAATTCCTCGTTTTCTTGGAACAAAAGGATCAACCATTGTAATATGTAATCTTAACTTATTCGTTAATTCATATTTTGTTACCTTACTTATATTTTGTACTCCAGTTTGACTTACAGTACTACTTGTTTGTTTTTCATCTCCTCTTATCTTATTACTTTCTGTTTCTACTGTTTTATCCTCTAGTTCTGTTTTCTTTACTTCACCTACCTTAGTTTCGTCTACTTCTCCTCTAATTTTCACACCAGAGCCATCGGCACCATTGTTATCTCCTCTTTTTACAGTTGTAATATCATCTGTTTTTGCAGTTTCTTTTGTTGTTTCTTGTGCTGTTTCCTTTGCACTTCTTTCTGCTGTTTCTCTTACTGCTCTTTCTGTTGCTTCCTGTGCTGTTTCTCTTGCCACTCTTTCTGCTGCTTCTTCCGCCGTTTCCTGTGCGGTTTCTTTCGCCACTTTTTCTACTGCTTCTACTGCTGTTTCTCTTGCTGCTCTTTCTGTTGCTTCCTGTGCTGTTTCTCTTGCTGCTCTTTCTGCCGCTTGTTGTGCCGTTTCTTTT
>DVLQ01000024.1 GCA_018715395.1 Candidatus Coprocola pullicola
CTAAAGAATCAAGTAAAGTATCCTCTCTAATGGTTTCTATATAAGAGTTTAAAAGTAATTTTCCATAATCAGTATTACCATAGTCATGAGAGAATTTATCAAAATCAGATTGATTTTCTATTTCAAAAAATCGTTTTAAGATTTGCAGTTCCTCTGCATTTTTATCATCAATATGTTTTATATTTACTTCATGTATTGTAAGAATACTCGTATATAATTCATTTGTAACATTATTTTTTAATACAATGCAGCTGTCATCAGAAGTATGTTTTAGGCTTGCTTCTGTGAGCAAAAATGTTATAATTACATTTTTTAAATTTTCGTATTTTCCATGTTTTACTTCTTGGGAAGATATTTCACGACAGGCATAGTAAACAGTCCTGTTTCTTACTCTGTCTTTAATATATTTACGTTGTAGGTCTAGTGTGACAATACGCCTGTCAACTGCCTTTGTTTTAATGTCAAAATAAATAGCGTTTAAGGCAGCTTTGTGCATATCATTTTTTGATTCTGCAACAATATCTACCAATTCTATACTTTCTCCTAAAATAGCTTGCAGTGTCCTTTCACAAAGTTCTTTATTTAAAAACATAACAGTAAAAACAACGTCAGATTTTGGCAAGTATTTTTTATTAAAATTCATTTTTATAAAACCTTTCTTTATAAGAATTATTTATTTAGTCAGTGTGTTCATTATATTTTTAAATAATAGAAGTTTATTATATGGCATAAACTCTATTTCTGATTTAATTTTATTTATGCTTGGACTTGTATTATTAAGCATATAATTTTTGTATTCGATATTATCACCTGCTATGTCATCTAATGTTACACATAAAGCATTAGCTATTTTTACAAAAACAGAAACACTGCCAGAACCATTTTTTGATAATAAACCATTTTCTAATGAGGCGATATAACTCGCTGAAATACCAGTACATTGGCTTAATTCTTTTTGAGATAAATTTTTAGCATTACGATACTTTCTTATATTATTACCAACAATTTTTGCGTTATAATCAACCATTAGCCTGTATCACTCCCAAATTCTGATATAAGTTAAAATATCAGAAAGTTTTTCTAAAAACTCCTCATTTTGAACCTTTGCTAAATTTAATAATATATCTTTTTTTATAGAATCTACTTTTGAATAATTTTTTTTACTGATAAGGTGAGAAATATCTGTATCTAAGGCATTAGCAATAGAGATAAGTCTTTTAAAGTTAGGCAACATTTTTCCACTTTCGATTGCTAAGTAATAAGTATAATGAATATCAGCTTGTATTGACATTTCATACTTGTTATATCCCTTTTCTTTTCTAAGTCTCTCTAAATTTTCACAAAAAATTTTATTATCAAATTCCACTAAATTTCACCTCATATCAAAAAGTATATATTTTTTACTGTTTATTGTGTTCTATATAATCAATAAAAATACTCTTTATAATAATTGACATACTCTGTATTCAAGATATAATAGTATTATGATTGTATTTGAAATATCTTGCCTAATTAAATATGGTCACAGAATGAGTATAAAAATGACATAAGAATAAAAGAACTGTATGGAAATATAAATACACATGAAAAATACGAATGAGGTAAAGAAATAACAAATTACTATGTAAGACAATAGAGCTTAACGAAGGAAACGAAAGAATAAGAAAATGAAATAAAATGATAAATGTTTTCAAGAAAATAGGATTATGTTTGTTTTTATAATTTTGATTCATTATTTTTAAAGAAAAGTTTGGGAAGTAATATATTATTTCAATAAAAACTTATAGATAAGAAAGGAGTATACAGTATGAAAATAAGATTTAGAAAAGCTACAAACGATGTACCAAAAGATGAAGAATTTGACGAGTTACTGAGAAAAGCGGAAGAAATAGCAACGGAGTTTATGGAAATGAAAAAAGAATACATAAAAGAAAGACCAATTATTTTGCGAAATGCTTGGAAAACAGCCATGAAAACAAGAAATATACATTTACTAATAGAAACATATCTGATGATTGAAAGGAGAGATGCTTTGTATGGAATGTCTACACACAGTTTTGTAACTTGGCCTTGTATTTTGTAAATAGATTTCATGTTTAAGGGGAGAAATCAAATGGCAAAGGAGATATCGGATAAAATATATTCTTGCTGTTTTACAGGTCACAGAACAATACCATCTGAAAAACTAATATCTCTCAATGACATATTGACAAAAGAAACAGAAAAGCTGATTTTAAATGGTATAAAATATTTTTATTGCGGTGGTGCAGTGGGTTTTGATACTTTAGCGGCAAGAGTGGTATTAGAACTAAAAAAAATATATGATATACAGCTGATTATCGTCGTTCCAAATATGGGGCAGGACAAATATTTTACCGAAAAACAAAAAAAGGAGTATAACCAAATACTCCATCATGCAGATACAGTAATTTATTTGTCAGACCATTACTACAAAGGCTGTATGCAGAAACGAAATCAATATATGGTGGAGGGTAGTACATATTGTATTTGTTACCTTGTTGGTAAAACAGGAGGCACAGCATATACTGTGAATTATGCCAGAAAACATCATCTGAATATCATTAATACAGCGAATTTTTTATGAATATTATTAGTCTTCTTCCAGTAATTTTGATGGGGGAATATGGAGAACATCAGCCATTTTAAACAGTGTTTCAAGAGAAACGCCTATTACTTTGCTGGTACTTTCCAGTTGTGCTATAAAAGACCAGCTTTTTCCAATGGCTTCCGCAAACTGTTCCTGTGTCATTTCATTTAATTTTCTATAATAAGCGATTTTAAGACCTAAACGTATATATTTTTCTGAATAATTACTTTCCATTGCTGCATCACCGCTTTTATCATACCAATCATTCTTTCACATTTTTATGGATTGTAATTATATAATTATATAGTTATAGTATATAATTATATTGTGTGAATTAAGTTGATATTATACTATAAAAATAAATTGGTAAGTTTCCTAAAAATATTTTAAATACAGGGAGATGTATATTTTGGAGGTATTTGCTGTCAAATTAAAAGAGCTTAGAGAGGAAAAGAGATTAACGCAAATAAAACTGGCGGAGGTACTGAAGTGCAGACCTATGACAATTACAAATTATGAAAAGGGAAAAAGCTGTCCCAGCTTACGGCTTTTATGTATGATTGCACAATACTTTGCTGTATCAACAGATTACCTTTTAGGTATGTCAGATATTCGGGAAGGGAATCAGTGCAATAATAAGTTATGCTGTATGAGTGAGAAATTAGATGAAGAAGGCAGGCAGAAAGTAGAACAGTTTATAGAATTTCTAATATATCAAAAAGAAATCAATAGATGAAAAGAATTGATTGTTGTAGTAAAAGGCAGTATGAAAGAAGGGAAGGATTGCTTTGCTGGTAAGAATATGTAATATAAAAGAAAAATATAAATTTGAACTATTGGAAAGTTTCAAACTGATACAGCAGCAATTTGAAGCTGGGTGGTGTTTTTTGACAAAAGAACAACTGGAACGAGCCATGAAAAAAAGTATGACGCTGGAAAAATTTTCAGAAATAGCAAAGGGACTGAATCATATTCAAATTATGTATAGTATTAGAAAAATGGTATATTATAATACAGACTGCCATTGGATAAGACTTATAAAATTATTTGAGATTGAACTTCGAGAGTTGGATAAAATTATTTTTACGAAAACAAGTGAATATGACCAGTTATTTTATGACACATACTTGCAAAATTTTAACGGGTTTTTATTACTTTTGGAAAAAGAAATATATGGTATTATACCAAAAGAAAAAAATGGCTTATGCTGCGGCATCATTCCCTACCAGCAAGAGCTGAGAGAATATATTGATGATGAGGCTGTACATATGGTATGGGAGAGTATAAAAAGAAATCCGTATCACTGTGATAAGTATTTATATTTTGTATCTAAAACATCTGAAGTAAATAGAATATGCTCTGAAGCATTACTTCGACAGCAAGAAGTAAGAAAAAAACAAGGATTGCATACTTATATTAAGATATGGTATCCCTATGAAAAGTGAATGACAGTATATCAGGCGGAAATCAATTTTCTTCATTCAGTAGACGAGATACATATATCAGATATATCAGAAAAGAAAGGGTATGATTTATTAAATGATTGCAGCAAAATCATTTTTGTAGATAATGGAAAATCAGAACAAGAAATGATTGATATTATGGATATGGTTTATCAGAAAAAAATATCTTATGAAAAAGTTGAGCTTTTGAGTCTTGAAGGAGTACAGCAAATGATAGATGAAATGGATTTTAGCAAGAATAAAAACATGACTTCCTTTTCAGATTGGTGTAAGTAAAATAAAATAGGAAACAACATAAATAAATATATGAAATTTTTAGCAGCAAGAGCTTTGAAAGCTCTTGTTTTTTTGTCGAAAAATAACTTGATTTTGTTACATCGTTTGACAGTTTTTTTATATCATAAAAAGTAAAATTTAGTAGAAAAAGGATTTTTTTGGTGATGAAATGTTTTAATAAGTAAAAATGAATCAATAATTTCTATTTATTTGATATTTAGGACAGACATACCAGTCTGTCCTTTCTTTTTCAGCATGAATGAAAATGTCTTGTATGTGCATAAGGAGTGACGCCATACGAAACGAAGGATAAACAACATATTTATAGTTGTTGTCTTTTATTCTGAATATGGTTTCAGAACACAAATTCGTGCTGTCTTTTTTTATAAATGCCGTTCTCCGCCTTCTCATCTTCTAAAAATTCAAAAAAATTTTAGGAGATGAGAAAATATGAAATATTTTGTGACGATTGAGGACGAAAAGGGCAAAAAAATTGAAGTAGAAGTGACGGCAGAGGTATTTGAAGTTTTTGAAGAAGAAAAGAAACTGAAAGAACGTCAACGAAACGAAAGACGCCATCACTACGATAAAAGAGGAATTGAGGATTACATAATAGCTAACGAACAAAGTCGATTTTTAAAGTCAGCTGAAGACATATGCATTGACAGAGAAACGATACGAAAAGTATTGGATAGATGCACTCCAACCCAAAGGAGGAGATTTTGTTTAAATAAAATATACGGGTATCGTTATGAAGAAATTGCAAAAATAGAAAAGTGTTCCATTAACGTTGTATACAAATCTATTTCAGCAGTAATGAAAAAAATAAAAAAATTCTAAAATATATGGGTGAAAAATATAGTATCAAATTACCTATATAGTGAAAGGAAAATCCTTTCAAAGAAATATGTGAACCTTGACAAGTTAATATTCAGTATCTAGGTTTTTTATCAATGCAGCTAAAAAGGCAAGCGGCTCAGGAGCAAACGCCAAGACGGTCAGAAAGTGACAATAGCGATGATTTGTGTCCTGTAAAGTTTTATTTGGCAGTAATAAAATGACTGCGATGACAATGTTTTGATAAAACTATTGGTGCGTACTCCACGCTAAAAGGGGAATACTGCGAACATGGATAAAAATATAACCTGTCGGCGGTATGATAGCGTTATCACTGCAAACGGACTTAGATATTCCCAGTGTCAGGGGTGAGCAGTAAGCGGCTCCTTGCCGCCGATAATATGGCACATTTTTTTATAAAACTGTTTTTATAGGAACAAACATTGTTTTGTAAATTTCATAATGTACGAGTTAATATACATATACTGTTTCAAAAAGAGAAAGGAGGCATTACAATGACTACTTTAGAAGAATTATCTCTATTGAATAAAGTAAATATTGAAACAGTAGAACATTGTCATTTGATAGATATAGAAACAATTTATATTGACCCTTCTGTGCCAGCTCCACAGCGTATGCTGCAATATTTAGAACAGATAAAAAATCCTTATTGTTTTTTATGCGGTGAAACACCGGTAAAAATACAATTTGCACCAAAAGACACAGAAAAAGCAGATTTAGGAGAAAAATTGAAACGGTATTTTTTGACGTTAAAACGCTGAATATGGTATCATCACATTGTGATGATAGAGGATTGGAGGGAATATGGCACGGATAAGGCGCAACAGTATAGAAAAAGTTTCATTGGTGCAGTCAAAAATTTGGAAGGTAGGCAAATATATTCGTTTATCCCGTGATGATGGAAACAGCGAAAGTGAAAGTATTACAAATCAAAGAAAAATTCTGGACGAACAAATTTCAAATTATTTTGATAACGATTATGATGTGATTGATGAGTATATTGATGATGGCAGAACAGGGACATCTGATGATACACGACCTGAATTTATACGATTGGTACAAGATGTGAAAAACGGGCGCATTAACTGCATTGTTACAAAAAATCTTTCCAGAGCATTCCGTAACAGTGCAAATCAGGGAAAATTTCTGGAAGAATTTATCCCCCTTTATGATACTCGTTTTATCTCTCTTTATGAACCACGCATTGATACGTTTTTAAATCCAGAAGTTGTGCATAGTTTGGAAGTAAGCATAACTGGATTTATGAATGAACAATACGCCTATAAAACAAGTATGGATATAAGGCGAACTTTTGATACAAAACGAAAAAAAGGAGAATTTATAGGTGCATTTGCACCTTATGGACTAGCAAAAAATCCAAATGATAAAAACAGCCTAATCATTGATGAAGAAGCTGCTGAAGTTGTCAGAAATATATTTCATTGGTTTGTATATGATGGAATGAGTAAAAGCGGTATTGTCAAACGGCTCAATGAAATTGGCATACCAAATCCCACAGCCTATAAACGCCAAAAGGGCTTGAAATATTGTAATCCGCAAACCCATAAAAACGATGGTTTTTGGAATGGAAAAACAATACGGGATATTTTGCTCAATGAGATGTATATAGGTAATATGGTGCAAGGCAAACAAAAGGTTATCAGTTATAAAGTCCATGACATAGTGAAAACCGATGAAAGGGATTGGTATATTGTAGAAAATACCCATGAAGCTATTATTGACCAAGAAACATTTGAAAAAGCACAGGCATTACATAAAAGAGATACAAGGGTATCTCCTAACCAAAAAAAAGTTTCTCTTTTTTCTGGATTTTTGCGATGTGCCGATTGTAAAAAGGCTATGACACGCAAAACTGCTAAAAATTTTGTTTATTATTGCTGTTCTACCTATACACGAAAGTCAAAAACAGCTTGTGAAAAACATACCATACGAGAGGATATTTTAGAAAAAGCACTGCTTACTGCCATGCAGCGTCAGATTTCTTTAGTTGCAACTCTTTCTGAAACAATAGAGGAAATCAACAATGCACCTATCATACATACAGAATCCAAAAGAATAAACAATCTGTTGAGAGAGAAACAGAAAGAATTGAAAAAATGTGAAAACGTGGCAGACAATCTTTATATGGATTGGCGTACGGGAGAGATTACAAAAACAGAATATCGAAGAATGAAAGAGAAATTAGAAGCACAAATAAGACAACTGCAAGAAGTTGTAGCAAATCTGGAACAAGAGAAAGAAATATTGTCTAAAGGTATCCATACAAATGAACCATATCTAAAAACATTTTTGAAATATAAAAATATCAATCATATTGAACGAGGCATATTAGTTGAACTTGTGAATGTGATTTATGTTCATAAAGGCGGCGAATTAACCATCGAATTTAATTTTGCAGACCAACACAGACGGATACTGGAGTATATTGAAAACAACAAACGGGAGTTGGAAGTATTGGAAAGTAAAAGGGCTATTTGATAAGTCCCAAATACTTTCCCATTTTTTAAAAGCAATGTTGTGCATATATAAATGCACCAGTAGGACCGCTAGGACCAGTAGGACCGCTAGGGCCGCTAGGGCCGGTAGGACCGGTTGAAGCATTCTTTTATGCACAACTACTACAAGTCCGCATAAATAAAGGGATTGCACAAAATTTAAATATAATTAAACATATCTATAATCAAACCTAAAACGCCATAAAAGAGAGACAAGCCTTTCAAATGGCATTTTTAAGTTAATTGGATAAATTATTATAGATTGATATTTTCATTAAGTATTAAAACAGTAATTAATAAACAGTAAATTTAAAAAACTTTTAAGCGATTGTAAAGATATTACAATCCTTTTTTAGTTGTAAACAAAGGAGGTTACAAATGAAAACAATAGCGTTAGCAAACCAAAAAGGCGGTGTTGGAAAATCCACAACAACAATTAACTTAGGAGTAGGACTTGCCAAATGCAATAAAAAAGTTTTGTTGATTGACGCAGACTCACAAGGAAATTTAACTACTATGTTGGGAATCAAACAGCCTGACGAAACTCTCAGCAACACTTGCGTCAAACCTTGAAAAAATTATATTAGATAAGCCATTAGATAAAAATGAAGGAACTATCAAATGCGTTGAAGGAGTAGACCTTTTGCCTTCAAACATTGAACTTTCAGCTACAGAAGTAAATCTTGTTAACACAATGAGCAGAGAAACAGTTTTAAAGATATATTTGCAAGACATTAAAAAAAGTTATGATTATATACTAATTGACTGTATGCCCTCACTTAGAATGATTACACTGAACGCATTGACAGCGGTGGACAGTGTTATTATATCTGTACAGTCGTACTATCTCTCCGCAAAAGGGTTAGAGCATTTATTAAAAACAATAAGAAAGGTACAAAGACAACTAAATCCTAAATTAAATATTGAGGGAATCCTTCTCACCATGACACAAGAGAGAACAAACTTCTCAAAAGAAATAACAGAGCTTTTCCCTCACTTGGAATGATTACACTAAACGCATTGACAACGGCGGACAGCGTTATTATACTGGTACAATCTCACTATCTTTCCGCAAAAGGTTTAGAACATTTATTAAAAACAATAAGAAAAGTACAAAGACAGCTCAATCCTAAATTAAATATTGAAGGGATCCTTCTTACCATAACACAGAATAGAACAAATTTTTCAAAAGAAATAACAGAGCTTTTAAAAGAAACATACGGCAAAAATATTTATATCTTTCAGTCTGAAATTCCCTATTCTATAAAAGGCGTTGAAATGAGCGCATACGGCAAAAGCATTTTCTCTTTCGAGCCAAAGGGTAAAATAGCGAAGGCTTATGAAAATCTTACAAAGGAGGTTCTGGAAATTGAAAGACACCGAAAAAAAGCTAACATTGACATCATTCGATGATATTTTTAAAAATGATGAAACCCGTCAAGAGGAAAGCGCAGAACGAGTATAATTAATATCAGTAGATTTAATGGACGATTTCCCAAACCATCCATTTAAGATTTTAGACGATGAAAAAATGCAAGATACCATTGAAAGCATTAAACAAAACGATGTTCTTGTTCCAGTAATGATAAGACCAAAACAAGACAGACGGTATGAAATCGTATCTGGACACAGAAGGCATTATGCTTGTATGGCGGCAGATATAAAAGAAATGCCGGCAATCGTGCGTGATATGACAGACGATGAAGCAACTATGATTATGGTTGACAGCAACTTGCAAAGAGAAAATATTCTGCCGTCAGAAAAAGCCTTTGCCTATAAAATGAAACTGGACGCTATGAAAAGACAAGGACAAAGAACAGATTTAACTTCGTGCCAAGTTGGCACAAAGTTATCAGGTATACGTTCAGATGAAGTTATGTCTAAAGAAGTGAATGAAAGTGGCAGAACAATTCAACGCTATATCCGTCTTACAGAGTTAATAACCGAACTGCTTGACATAGTAGACGAAAAAACCATGTCTTTTAATGCAGGCGTTGAACTGTCCTATTTGCAGAAAGAAGAACAAAGGCAGCTTTATGAAGTAATGGAGCGTGACGAGTGTTCCCCTTCTCTTAATCAGGCGCAAAGATTAAAAAAATGCAGATTAGAGCCTTCTATGGGTATAGGGAATTTTTTCGGTATCATGCCTGAAAGTATGAGCAAGAGCAAACTATACGGTGTTGAGCTGGACAGTATATCGGGACGTATCGAACAAAAGCTATATCCTAATTCTAAAATAACCATAGGAGGCTTTGAGGAAACAAATTTTCCAGACAGTTTCTTTGATGTAGTATTAGGTAATATCCCTTTTGGAAATTTTCGTGTCACTGATGAAAGATATGATAGGTATAAATTTAATATTCATGACTATTTTATAGTGAAATCCCTTGATAAAGTGAGAGCAGGCGGTGTTGTTGCTTTTATTTCATCTAAGGGAACACTTGATAAAAAAGACGCATTTGTAAGGAAATATATAGCGGAACGCGCAGAACTTTTAGGAGCAATACGTCTGCCGCATACAGCTTTTTTGTCTAACACAAATACAGAAGTAACAACGGATATATTGTTTTTTTAAAAACGGGAACGACTGATAGCCAATGCTGAACCTGATTGGATAAAACTTGGTGAAACATCTGAAGGCGTACCAGTCAATCAATACTTCGTGAACCATCCTGAAATGGTTTTAGGTCGTATGGTTTTTGACAAATCTATGTATGGAAATGAGAAAGAAACATCATGCGAACCGTTTCAAGATAAGCCATTAGAGGAACTGTTGAGTATAGCTGTAAACAGTATAAAAGGGATAATACCAGAGCTGGAAATAGATATAGAAGATATAGAGGGCACAAAGAAAATCAGCACACTGCCAGCAGACCCAAATGTGAGAAATTTTAGTTTTACAGTAGTAAAGAACGAAATATACTTCCATGAAAACAGTATTATGTATGTTGTTAATGCAAACAAAACAGCACAAATGTGCATTAAGGGCATGATTGCCATACGGGATTGCGTCAGGGAATTGATAGCCGCACAGCAGCATAATTGCAGTGACGAGGAATTAGAAAAAACACAATATAAGCTGAATACGCTTTACGAAAACTATACAAAAAAATATGGTCTGCTTAACAGTCGTGGAAATAACATGATATCTTCTGATGACAGCGGTTATCCCCTTTTGTGCTCACTGGAAATATTGAACAAGAATGGCACTTTAAAAAAGAAGGCGGATATTTTTACAAAGCGTACGATAAAGCCGCATATAGCAATAGAAAAAGCGAACACGCCCCAAGAAGCATTAGCTGCGAGTTTAGGCGAGCTTGCCCGTATTGACTTAGAGTATATGAGTAAACTTTTAAGTGATGTACCTAAAGAAGACATAATTAGCCAGTTAAAAGGAGAAATTTTTGAAAACCCACAAACGGAAAAATGGGAAACGGCAGATGAGTATTTATTATGTGAAACAAAGCGGGCGGGTATTTCTGTCCGCTTTATTTTTTTATTTATGGAGGTGAATATGAATGAAAGAAAAAGAATTAAAAATAAAGCAAAAGTCTGATTTTATAAAAACAAGGAAAAGAGAAATATTTGATATAA
>DVLQ01000192.1 GCA_018715395.1 Candidatus Coprocola pullicola
TTCCAAATCAATGTTCATTTTTTCTGCATTGGAAATAAAAACATCGCTATATCCTGTATCGAATAATATTTTATTGCCATCTATTTCTATATTATAACAAACTGCCGGTTCTGCCAGATAGTAGGCGTCAATATAAGTGTTGTTATCTACCAATACCTGTAACTTCAATTTGTTTCCCCCTTAATAGATTCCCCAAGGCTGAGGAATGAATAATTGGCTGAATTTTGTTACAGCAAAACGGTCTGTCATGCAAGCAATATAATCGCAAACAGATTGCTCTCTGGTTTCTCCCGCTTCTATGAGCTGATAAAATTCTGTATTCATTTGCTGAGGGTGCTCCAAATAATAGGAATAAAGAGAAAGTACAATTTTTTCCGCTTTTTCATGGTCTTTTTCCGCCATATCGCTGTAATAAACCTTTGCAAACATATATTTTCTCAGTTCTGTCATGGTTTTTCTCATTTCATCGCTCATTGTAATATATTGCTTTTGCCAACTGTTTTCAATGGTATCCTGCACCATAGCATTGATGCGTGTTGTAAAAGTTTCTCCCAGTTCTGCCGAAAATTCTGAAGGAATTTCTTTTGGAGTCAATATTCCTGCTCTTACAGCATCATCAATATCATGATTGATATATGCAATTTTGTCAGAAAGCTGTACTACCATTGCTTCCATAGTGGCCGGTTTACCACTGGTTCTATGGTTTAAAATGCCATCCAACACTTCCCATGTCAAATTTAATCCTCTTCCTTCTTTTTCCAAATGTTCCACTACTCGAATGCTTTGCTGATTATGGTGAAATCCTCCTATATGTATTCTATTAAGAGCCTTTTCTCCTGCATGACCAAAGGGAGTGTGCCCCAAATCATGCCCTAATGCAATCGCTTCTGTCAAATCCTCATTTAACGACAATGCTCTTGAAATGGTTCTGGCAATTTGCGCTACTTCCAAAGTATGTGTCAACCGTGTTCTGTAATGGTCTCCTTGAGGAGATATGAATACTTGGGTTTTATATTTCATACGGCGGAATGCTTTGCAATGGATAATTCTATCTCTGTCACGTTGAAAGTCTGTTCTGATATTGCAGCATTCTTCCTCTTTTTTTCTTCCTCTTGAAAACGCACTTTTTTGTGCAAAAGGGCTTAATATTTTTTCTTCCAATGCTTCTCTTTGTTGACGCAGATTTTTTTCCATCATTGCAAACCTCCTTTTTGATATCAAAAGTCCCACTATTACTATAATACGTTTTTTACATACTAATTCCTTCTTTCTTTTCGACTTTTTTCTTTCTGTTATAACAAATAATCGTATCCATTTTTTAACACAAATGCTCCCAACTCATCCCATTCCTTCCAACAGTATATTTTTGACAGCAAAATAATCAACTACTCATCAATCGGTTTTACTTCCATAGATATCATTTTTTGGCTGCTTGTTTCACACCTAAAACCTATAACTACTGCATAAATCCTTTACCTGCCTTCATCTAACAGATTATTTATTATGGCGTAAACCGTTTTCTCACTGCCTTTGTATAGTTTCTGCCGTTTTACTATTACCTCTTTTCCACTTTTTTCTTTTTGTTATAACAATAAAATAATCATATCCATTTTTTTTGACACAAATGCTCCCAACTCATACCTTCCAAAAAATATATTTTTGACAGCAAAATAATCAACTACTCTGCAATCGGTTTTACTTTTATAGATATCATTTTTTGGCTGCTTGTTTTACACCTAAAACTTATAATCACTGCGTAAACCCTTTATCTGCCGTCATCTAACAGATTATTTATTATGGCGTAAACTATTTTCTCATTGCCTTTGTATATCTTCTGTAATTTCATTATCCCTTTTATCTATTACATTTACATAGCAGTATATCAAAACATTCTGATTGTATACTTATATTTCAATTGCTCATACAACATTGTTGTACTTTTTCGCCTATAAAACTTGATTGGTTTATTGGTGGGTATCTTTTGACTCAAATCCTTCACTTATCATTTCATGTCCTCCTCTTTTTTTGATAAATCGTCATTGTTACCACTACACTCGTGTTCGCCATTGAGTTAAGTCGCTTACGCAAAAACAATGTTACGCTGCTCAATGAAATGCTTATCATAAGCAGTTGGTTAACAATTTTTATAACAGATGTAAAATCTACAAAAGCTGACGTCAAACCAATTACTTCCCTAATTATAAAATAAGTGCAGATGTCAGAATCAATTACTCTCTAACAACTACACTTTTATGGTACTAAAAAGACTGGCAAATACCAGTCTTTGAACCTAACAAAAAAGGTCTTAGGCTTATCCCCGTAAAACCTTTTTTTGAAATACTATTTATTTTCTTTTCATCACAAAATCTTCTGTTTTGTTGCAATATATAAACCTTTTTATCAAAATACTTTACTTTTGACATGTGAACTACCCATTGTCTAAAGCCAATGGGCTTTCTGCTTCATCGACTTTGCAACCTACTATCCCCACAGGCGTTAATTTGGTCAGTCCCTACCCTATACTTTTGGCTGTCTTAACCCACCGTCTAAAACCAGTGCAATTGCAGTAGCCTTATTTCAAAAATAATCCGACAGACAATCTACAATCAATCTTTTTACCTACATTTTTTCAATGGTTTGCATAATGTAATCTGCAACTTCTGCTGAAGTAGCACCATTTGAACGACCTGTGGTAAATACTTTACGTTCTGTTTGAGTACAGATGTCAAGAGCCTTGTCCAATTTGTCCGCCTCTGTCTGAAAACCAATGTGTGATAACAACATCACTACAGCACGAATCACACTGCATGGGTCGGCATAAATATCTCTGCCTTCTTCCACCATTCTGGGTGCAGAACCATGTATTGCCTCAAACATAGCATAACGTTTTCCAATATTTGCACTGCCTGCCGTACCTACGCCGCCTTGAAATTCCGCCGCTTCATCTGTAATAATATCGCCATAAAGATTTGGCAGTACAACCACCTGAAACTGCTGACGACGTTTTTCATCTATCAGCTTTGCAGTCATAATATCGACATACCAATCGTCTGCTTGAATATTTGGATATTCTTTTGCTATGGTATAGAATATGTCCAAAAATTTCCCATCTGTAGCTTTAATGATATTTGCTTTTGTAACAGCAGTCACTTTTGTTTTTCCATTTTTATGAGCATATTCAAATGCCGCACGGATAATTCTTTCTGTACCGTCTTGGGTAGCGACTGTAAAGTCGATACTGATATCTTCATTAACGGCAAAGCCTTTACTGCCCAATGTATATGCCCCTTCTGTATTTTCTCTGTAAAACACCCAGTCAATGCCTTTTTCCGGCACTTTTACAGGACGAACATTGGCAAACAAATCCAATTCCTTTCTCATGGCAACATTGGCGCTTTCGATATTTGGCCAAGGGTCTCCTTCTCTAGGCGTTGTAGTAGGTCCTTTTAATATGACGTCACATTGTTTTAATTCTTCTACCACATGGTCGGGAATGGCTTTCATAGCCTCCGCTCTTTTTTCTATGGTTAAGTCATTTATCATTTTAAATGTTACTTTGCCTTTTTCTACAGCGTCTTTTAACAAAAATTCCATGATTCTTTTTGCCTGGGCTGTAATAGCGGGACCAATGCCGTCTCCTCCGGCAACGCCAATGACAATCTGCTCTTTCTTTTGATAATCCACAAATTCTTTTTGCGCTTTCATGCGTTCTACTCTTAGCATTTGTTCTTGCAAAAGCCGTCCAAAACGCTCTTTTGCTTGTTCGATTTGCTGATTCATATTTCTTTTCCTCCCTTGGTCATAACAAATTTAGATTGCTTTTTGGGCGTCTTCTTTCGCCTTCATAGCCTCTAGCGTCACACGTTCCAGCTCTTCGTCTGTAATTACTGTCACACGCCCTTCATTATACTGTTCATTTACCCAATAGTATACTGCATTTACCACATCGTCTGTTTTTGTAACAGCGGCGTCTTCTTTTAAATGGAAATAGGTGTTAATCCAATGGGCAATGCCGCTTGTGCCCGAGGTATTGGAAATGGCAATGCGTACGGGTCTGTCCAAAAGCTTTTCTGTATCAAATATGTTATAAATTTCTTCATTTTTCAAAATACCATCGGCATGAATTCCGGCTCTTGTCACATTAAAATTTTTTCCCACAAAAGGCGTCATAGGAGGTATCACATATCCCAATTCTTTTTCATAATACTCTGCAATTTCTGTGATAACTCTTGTATCCATGCCATGAAGGGTTCCTTTTAGCTGAGCATATTCCATTACCATTGCTTCTAAAGGGGTGTTTCCCGTTCTTTCTCCAATGCCCAAAAGGGAGCAGTTGACTGCGCTTGCGCCATACAGCCAAGCATAAGAAGCGTTGTTGACTGCTTTATAAAAATCGTTATGCCCATGCCATTCCAAAAGATGAGCAGGCACGCCCGCATGATGTCTTAAACCATATATAATTCCGGGAACACTTCTGGGCAACACAGCGCCTGGATAAGTGACGCCATAGCCCATTGTGTCGCAGGCTCTGATTTTTACCGGCACGCCTGTTTCCTGCATTAAATTCATAAGCTCTATGGCAAAAGGCACCACAAAACCATAAAAATCAGCTCTTGTAATATCTTCAAAATGGCATCTTGGTCTTACTCCTGTTTCAATGCATTCTCTTACAACGCCAATATAATGACCTACCGCCTGATGACGCGTCATGTGCATTTTATGAAAAATATGGTAGTCAGAACAGCTTACCAGTATTCCAGTTTCTTTCAAGCCCAATTCTCTTACCAGTTGAAAGTCTTTTTTAGAAGCTCTTATCCAGCTTGTAATTTCCGGAAATTCATAGCCCTTTTCAAGACATTTATCCACAGCCTCTTGGTCTTTTCTGGTATACAAAAAGAATTCACTCATACGAATGACTCCATTAGGACCGGAAAGTTTATGTATCAAGTCAAATAAATCTGTCATTTGTTTGACAGTATAAGGTTCCCTAGATTGCTGTCCATCTCGAAATGTAGTGTCTGTAATCCAAATATCCTGCGGTACGTCCATTGGTACTAATCTGTGATTAAACACAACCTTCGGCACTTCTGAATAAGGAAAATATTCTCGAAATAAATTGGGGTCATTTACATCCTGTAGAGGAAATGGCTGAAAAGCACTTTCCAAAAGATTTGTCTTTTCACTATATTTAAACATGGCGTCCCTCCTAATATAGTTATTTTTTATTTTCTAAATTTATATAAAATATGCATAAATATTCATTTCATTATTTATGTTGTTTGCATGATTACACTTCTTTATCATACACCACATACCTATTTTAGTCAACATAACCCCTAAAAATTTTACAAGATAGTAATTTTTTAAAAATACAAAAGTACTTTTAAAAAATTATTCAAACGGTTTTCTTTTTCTTTTCTTATGATAACGGCCTTATAAAACAATATTTTTTTGATTCTGTAAAAATTTTATTTATAAAAATATTAAGGCTTTCTGTTTTTTTAGAAAGCCTATTGATGAAACAAATTTTCTCTTTTTATTTCAATCAAACCTTAGTTTTTGATTTCTTATTTCTAAATATTTTATTGCATATTATTCAAAAAAAATGTATCTGTTTGTCCCATATATTTTGCATAAGCTTTTCCCTTTACTTGGATAAATTCCATTTCAGGGTATCTCATTGCCGTTAAATATCCTCCATATACACATCCCTGGTCAATATCTACTGTATGATTGATTATGACAGGCTGCGCCGTTACGGTATGTCCATATACAACAAAGGTTTTTCCCTTATATTGTAAAGCCCAGTCAAGCCTTTCCGGTCTTCCGTTTTCAAAAAAACGTCCCGTTGTTTCTCCATACAAACAAATCTTTTTAATGGCATTGTTACATTTTCCCATTGCCTCTTCTTTTAATCCGCCATGCACCACAGCCAATCTTTTTTTATCTAAAAGCAAATAATAGCACTGGCTTTCATAGCAGTCCAAATATCTTCTTTTTAGACTCTCTCTTTCATCTGCAGAAAGCTTTGTAAGCTCCTTTACCGTATTTTCCAAACCATGAGAAATATGCACTTTATTTCCCAAAAAATAGCGATACAGCTTATTGCAATGATTGCCATGAACCCAAAAGCCTCCGCCATATTGTACTTGGTTTATCCAAAATTCCAAACAGGCAATATTTTCATAGCCTTTATCAGCTATATCTCCTACAGAAATCAATCGACGCCCTTGCGGATGAAAATATGCCTTTTCTCCTTTTTCATATCCCAGCTTTTTTAAAAGCGCCATAAATTCTTTATAACAGCCATGAATATCTCCTATAATATCATACTGATTGCTTTTAAATTCTAATATTCTAAAATTTCTTTGTCTTTTTTCTTTCATCTTCTTTGGTACACTCCTCTTAGCAATGATTTTATAGTTGAATATCACAATCATTTGCTGCATATATTAAATATAGCTAAAACCTTTACCAACAAGGAGGAATATCATGTATTCTACATATAATCGCTCTATTCCCAGCCCTTTTGAAAATACGCTTTATTGCGGAACAAAACAAAACTCTCTTTCCACCGAAAAACCTTCTGAAAAACAAACTGCTTCTTGCAATCAGAATTCTGTTTTTTTGATAGCCATTTTACTTTTATTTTTAGCGGATTGTTCTTCTTCATAATATTTTTAACAGGCTATACTTCTTTCTATAGGCAGGTAGCCTGTTTTTTTATTTAAAATGCATTATTATTATAACATTATCCATTGTCTTTGAAAAGTAAAAAAGGGGTAGTATTGCCCCCTTTGACTGTGTCAAAAAGCCCCTTCGAGCTTTTTCAAATTTCATTTCTCAATCAAGCCTCATTTCTTCATACAAGCTTTGGCTTTGTCAAAGCTTTGAAATAAGGGCTTTTCCTTGGTAAAAATGAACCCCGTCTGCACATTCCATTTGGTGGAAACGCTTCCTTTCCCGAACCCTTACGCCAATAAAAGGAACGTTTTAATAATCAGGACCACGCCTAAAAGACAGGTTTGTACTAGCCCTATCAGAACATATAAAATAGCCAGTGCCTAAATGATGCCGACTTTCACTTGGTTCAATCCTTTATGGTATAATTATATGTTATAGTAATATCGGATAGGAGATGATAGACATGGCAAAACGATATGAACTCAGCGATTCACAATGGGAACGCATTGCTGATTTTTTTCCGGTATCCAAAACAGAACGTCCTCCAAAATGGAATAATAGAACCATGTTCAATGCAATTATGTGGCTTGTCCGCAGTAGTTCTGCATGGGAAGACGATATCCTCCTCACCAAAGTGTTTACAGTGGATTCTGCAAATGGCGAGATGATGATACTTTAGAAACTGTTTTTCACATTTTAAACGCTGATGCTGATTTAGAAAATATTAGATCAAAGCACACCCGCAAAGTGCAGGAGCTAAAAAAGGGCTTTAAATTCAGAATGCAATCAATTTATTGGTACAAGTCATGGCAGAAAAAGTACCAAAATTTATGCCATTGTGGATGAATTAGGTAATCCCATTTCATTTCTGCTGTCCGGCAGTCAAATCCATGATAGTAACACCGCCCTCTCTCGGCTTGAAACAATAGATATTCATGGTAGTCGTATTATCACTGATAGAGCATATGGTTGGGAAGAAATTCGTGAATACATTATACAACATCATGCTACCTGTGTGATACCGCCCAAACGCAATACAAAAACGGATTGGTATCTTTATAAGCAACGACATTTGGTTGAATTTTTTTTTCATAAACTTAAACAGTTTCGTCGTATTGCTACCAGATATGATAAGTTAGCCTTTTGCTTTTTTGCTTTTATTCATATTGCTGCAATTGCCATTTTGTTAAAATGATGAATACATAGGACTTTTCAGATACATCCTAGTTTTGTTGTTCTTTTATGTATTTATGTATCGTTGCTACGCATAGACCAATTATACTCACATAGTAGTCGTCCAGAAATTTATATTTTAAATTTGCGTGTCAGTTGCATATCATCATGTCACTTTTTCCTTTCAAATACATCACAAATAATGATGTTTTCATTTTTAGTGAGTAATATATCTACCAAAAGATGTACATAATCATCTGCCCTTCTATGATTTTGCTTTCCATTTGCGCAAATCTTTTATTATTTTTTGGATATCTTCACACAATCAATCATAAATGATTTTCCTTCTATATTTTGGAGTGAAAACCATGTGATACTTGTACATCCATTTTGTATATGTTAAACTTTCCTCTCACTAGCAGAGCGGACGGTTGTGAAGGACTGCTTGCAGTCTTTGAAGTCATAATCTAAAAAAGGGGATATCTTCCCCTTTGTGTATTTTTTGAACTTCTTTTTTATTTCAAAATAAAAAATATTTCTGTGCAATTATATTTTAATCAAAATCATAAAATCTTTAGTATCCCTTTAAAATGCTTATGATTTTTTTCAAAATAAAAATACTATCCCTAATTTTAAATCAAGCTTTTTTATCTAAATTTTTTATTTTTGCATCGCTTTTCCAATTTTAAAAAATGCAGTATATCAAAAAAGCCTTTGACTAAAACAACAAAGGCTTTTTAAAATCATATGGCATTTTTTTGAAAACGCATCAAAAATTTTAAAAATTCTCTCTTTTTGCAAAACAAATAAAATCTTAAAAATCTATTGATTATATCAACAAAACTGTTTTAAAGCACTTTCTTTTAGCAGTCTCTTTTTTATTCATAATTTTATATTTATAATTTTCCCATCATCTTTAACATCTGTACAGCTCTTTGAAACTGCACTTTTTCTTGGTTTTCTAAGCTTTCTTCCATTGCAACAAGCAACGCCTCTCTTTCTGCCGGCGCAATGGGATTGCCTCCCGAAAGCTTTTTACTATATGTAGGCAAAAGTTCCAAAAGCTCCATAGGCTCTTTTCCTTTTGTTTTTTGTGCCAATTCTTGCAATATAGCAATTTTTTCTTTTCCAAGCTTTTGAAATTCTGCCTTTTCCCAAAAAGTTTCTTTCATAAAATTTCATCCTTCCATTCCATAATGTTTTTCATATCCATTGCTTTTACAATGAAATCTATATTTCTTTTTTCTTCTGCTGTTAAATATGGTCGCAAAGCCTGCAGCAAATTTCTTCTTCTGCTTTTTACATCATCTTTTTGGCGGCTTCTGGCTTCTAAAGTAACAGCATTATCCTCTTGCAACACTCTTTTCATCTCCAATAGTCTTACAATGACATACAAGTGTTTTTGATACTCCTTATCCAAAAAAGGAATAGAGGCATAAATCATATTTTCCTCTTTTGTTCTTGGAAAAAGCGTAATTTCCTCTTTTTGTGCCAATGTCGTTTTTGTTCTGGGAAAAATTTCTTTTTTCCATTCCTTTTTTTCTGTTTTTTCTGTAATATTTGTCTGATCTAGTGCAAAAAACTGCTGCATTTTTTTTGCTGTTTCCATCATTTTTAATAATTCTTCCTCTTTGGGTGCTTCCTGACCCATAAGCTGAGAAAATAGCTTAATTTTTTCTATATTTTCCTCGTCCTTTTTTTCCATGCCATCCCCCTTTTCATTTACTCCCCTTTTTCTATGATATGCCATGCATTTTCAAAAAATAACCAAAAAACAATTCCCAAAAAAAACTCTTTTTCATATGTTATATAGAAAGATAAGAAAGGAGTTTTTTTCTATGGAGTTTCAAGCTTTCAAAACTGCTGTTAAAGAAAATACCATGCTTTGTGCGTGTATGGATACAGCAAAACAAATGATTCAAAAAAAAGAGCCTATCCCATACAAAGGAAAAAATATTGGCATCGCTATATTAGACACCGGTATTTCTCCTGTTGATGATTTTGTTTTGCCTTATAATAGAATTGTTGCTTTTCGTGATTTTGTAGGAAAAAAAACATCTCCCTATGACGATAACGGGCATGGCACACAAGTACCGTATCAAAAAAGCGAAAATATCCTCTCTAAAATTTCCAGTGAACAATAATATCCTGTTCACCACTCTCATTTTTTTCTCCTATTTCAATAAAATCAATAAAATCATATACCACTTCATTTGTTAGTTCTGTAAAGGCGCCATATTTTTTTATGATTTCTCTCTCTTTATTTTGATAACTACTATCAAATGCAGAATTTTTGAACTTATTTTCTAAAATTTCAATAGTATTGGTTATCGTTTTCATATTGTTACTGTCATTATTCTTTAATTTTAAAAACAAATTTTCATCTAAATCAGCTGAATATTGATCTATATCGCATTTTTTTAGACTAGTATTTAACTTTTCTTTTTCCATATATATATTTTTTAATTTCGTTTTTATAGGAACAAATGGCGGTTTTTGTTTTAATATGATATCGTTTTCAATACTTTTAAAGTCTTCTTCATTGCTTAAAATATCTCTTATATGACTTTGTAAAGCCTCTAAAACTTTTTTTTCTAAAACATTATACTTTATACTATGATTCGTACATTGCTTTGAAGCGGATTTACTTGCAAGTCTACATCTTAAATAATTTGTATTCGTACCTTTTTTTCCACTTCTTACCATGGTGCAACCACAGTCTTTGCATTTTACTTTTCCGGCTAATGGATAAACTTTATGCTTTTTATCGGATATTTTGGAAAACTTTCTTCTTAATTTCAATATCTCCTGTACTTTGTAAAAATCCTCCTTTGATATAATCGGATCATGATTGTCTTTAATAACTACCCACTCTTCTTTTGGAGCAAGCACCGTCTTGTTACTTTTATAGCTTAGCTTTTTCTCTCTGCCTTGAATGAGTGTGCCAATATAGATCTGGTTTGTCAGTATCCTTTTTACGGTGCTCTGCCCCCACAATAAATGTCCTTGGCTATATTTTTTGGAATTGGGCGATTGAAAATTAAATCCTTTGCTCTGTTTATATACACTTGGCGTTAAAATATTTTCTTCCTGCAATTTATAACAGATATTTTGTATGCTATATCCTGCAATATAATATTGAAATATTTTTCTGACCACTTGTGCCGCTTCTTCATCGACTACTAATTTATGCCTGTCGTTTTCCTTCTTTTTATACCCATAAGCTGCAAATGCTCCCAAAAACTGTCCCTGACGCATTTTGCTTTTATACACACTTTTTATATTCTCTGACAAATCCTCTACATACCACTCATTTATCAAGGCATTAATCTGCTGTGCTCTTTTATTTTTCATTACGCCAGTATCGATATGATCCACAATGCTTATAAATCTAATTCCCAACAAAGGAAATATGCCATTGATATATTTTTCAGCTATCTGCATATCTCTTGTAAATCTTGATTGGGATTTACAGATTATGACATTAAATTTTTTCTGCTTAGCGTCTTTGACTAAACGGTTAAATTCCGGACGGCGGCTATCCGTTCCGGAATAATCCTCATCACAATATATATCTGCTACCACAAAACCACGTTTTAATGCTTCTTCTATCAGCAACAATCTTTGATTTTTAATACTTTCACTGTCCTCTTTTGCATTTTTATGCATATCTTCTTTTGACAATCTCAAATACAAAGCCGCTATATTTGATTGACATGATACGGTATCATTATTTATCCCCTTCACAAATCTCCCTCCTTAAAACCAATATGCAAATAAATTTTTTAAAAGAAGTTTCATTAAAATATACATTTTTATGAAAAAAAATATTTGCCCTAAATTGAAACCATTTCTAATAATTGGCTATTCTTTTTATTGTTTTATAAACATATTTCAAATGAAGCTTCAATATAACATCATTTTCTTATGTATATTTTAAAACCATTTGTCCCATTAAGCAGATTAAACTTAATTTGTATAAAAACACTTATGATATATTGGAATTGATTTTTGATATGTCTTCATAAGTTCAAGAATACAATATTTTTTAGAAATATTGTTATGATAATTGACAAAAATTGCTATAAAAAAAGAAATTTTATTCTTTTTTTAGGAATCTTTTGACAAATGATAAGAAACTTTGTATGATATTTTATATCATCACTTCTTAGAGAAGTAAAAAGGGGGATTATTATGAAATATCATCTAAAAAAAGCCATAACTGCTATTGTATTGGCAGGGGCAATGCTTTTTAGTTCTGTACCGGCATTTGCACAGTCTTCAGCCTCTACTGCTGAAAATATGCAGTATCTGAATACTTATTTTCAAATCGGTAGTGTTTCCGATACTGTTTCTGTGGAAGAATTTTGTTCTGCACTGGAAAAAATCAGCGGTGTGGAAGTATCTTATGATACTGAAACAACAGGTATGCTACAGCTTTTAAAACCGATTTTACAAGCTGCAGCAATGGAAGAATTGGCATTAACTTTTCCGGAAGAAAAATATTCTAAAATATTGTCACAATACAACATCTCCATTCCATTAAAAGGCGTTACAGCCCAGTATGCCGCTTGCGCCCTTTCTACCGGATTGGTGCAAAAAGAGGAGTTGACTACTTCTGACATTTCAAAGGCACAGGCGCTTCGAATTTATATGGCTGTTGCAGACGCCATTGGAGAAGGCAGAAACTTTTTAGGCTATTCCAATGACCCTGATATTTACGGAAAAATTCACAATGCATGGGATTCTTTTGAAATATTCAGCGACGAAAAATTGGACGAAATCGGCAGCAAAGCTGTTCAAAATAAAATTACAACCGGTTATAATCTAAAAAAAGACAGCTATGACGCTCACTTTATACCAGAATTAACATTACGCTATGGGCATGATGATATTAAACACGCCAATCAAATCATCGCTTTACTTCAAAGTGAAGATATTGTTGCAAAAGTACAATTAGAACCAAAAATTTCTATCTATGAATATCTGTTGGACTGGGGTCCTGTACCCGAGCCGGAACCAAGATATGAAGTAAAACAATTTAGCGACGACCTATACCTTGTTTATGCAGTGGAGTATGACTTAGCATTGGAGTTTGAATCCACACAGGACAAAGCCAAATTTGACAGCCTCATACTCAAATACGCCAAAAAGAATGATGAAAACGCTACTGCAGAAGGTCTGCTTTACGGTTCTTGGTGGCAGCCATTGTATACCTCTACTACTGCCATGACCGGAAATTACAGAAAAATTACGGACAATGTTATCAAAAACGGAGAATATTCTATTCATCCCTTCTGCTTAGATACAGACGCGTCCAAAGTAAAAGAGCAGTTGACTGCCCTAGACAGTTCTATTACTGTAAATCAAGTATCTCTTTGGTGTGACGAACCTTTTTACCGTTATTTAGCCGGAGATGATTATCAGTAAAAAATACTCACTGTTTTTATCATGCATGGTGTAGTATTTTTGAAAATATTTCTTTTATTTTTCGATAAAATCCGTCATTTTTTTCACAAAAAATATTGACAATACATTACTGACATGTTACGCTTTTAAAATACAATCGTTTTGTATGCCTAATGAAATATAAAACTATACAAAAGCTATACAAAAATCTCTATATTTTCATATAAAAGTAAAAATTAAGGAGTGTATATATGAGCAAAAAAATGACGCTTGTCGACCAAATTTACTTAAATATTAAAGAAGATATTGGTAACAAAGTACTTTCTCCTGGTCAAAAAATCAATGTCAAAGAACTTAGCAGAAAATATGAAGTCAGCGATACTCCTGTCAAACAGGCTCTTAATCGTCTTATTTCAGACCATATGGTAATCAGCGTGCCAAACAAAGGTATGAGTGTACGTCATGTTTCCATTGAAGAATTAGATGAAATATTTGATATGCGTCTTATGATGGATTTATATTTTATGAAAGATATTTTATCCACATTTAGCTACAACAAAACATTACAAGAGCAAATGCGTAAAAATATAGAACAGCACAGAGCTTTTGTAGAAAACGATACGGGAGATAATCCTCACAAAAACAGCTCCTATTATGGTCTTGACAGCATTTTTCATGAACTGTATCTTACAGGCAGCGGCAACCAAAAAGTGTTGGAAACATTCCGTAATCTCAATCCTTTTATGTATTCCAGCTATACTTACATACAACAACCTCAATTAAGAGATATGGAATGTGTAGAAGAACATCAAGCTATATTTGACGCTATTTTAAAGCAAGATCAAAATGCTTTGCAAAAAGCCATTGAAAATCATATTTTAAATTCCAAAAAAACATTACATTTAATATTCAAAGTAAATCAAATATTATAATTTTTATGCCCGTGACCCATGTCACGGGCATTGTTTGTGGCAATGGTCATGCCTCGGAGGGAAAATATCAAGGCATTGCTCCGGAAAGCAACATCATCTCCGTCAAAATATTAGACCAAAACGGACAGGGAAATTCTGCACAAGCTATTGCAGGTTTAAGATGGATAATGGACAACGCTAAGAAATATAATATAAGAGTGGTGAACCTTTCCATAGGCACAAATGATCACAAAATCAACGTTCCCCTTATGGAAGCTGTCAATAAACTATGGTTTGCCGGCATTACGGTTGTAGCGGCTGCCGGCAATCCTGACAGCAGAAGACACTTTCAGCCCTCTCCTGCCATTAGTCCTCGTATTATTACAGTAGGTGCTTGGGAAGACCGCCGCTTTTTTTTGCAGGCACAATCACAGGGAAGCTCTCTTTTTTTTCGTCGTAATACAGCGCCTTTGCCGGATATTTGGGCTCCGGGAGAAGATATTATCTCCACACTATCGCCAGACTATGACTTTTCACTGCAAAATAGAGATACCATAAAAATTGTAGACCATCATTACATCAAAATGAGCGGCACTTCTATGGCAACGCCTATGGTCAGCGGCGCCGCTGCATTGCTTTTAGAAAAATATCCTAATTTATCCCCCGACCAGATCAAATATCGCCTCATCTCCTCTGCCCAATATGGCAATGGACGAAACCAAAAGGGGCTTTTGAACATTCGTGCCTGTCTTTTATAATATTTTATAGAAAAGAGGTGTTTATGCTATGGAAAAAAATGATATTTATGAATTAAGCCGCCTTTTAGGAAATAAGGATGGACTGGAAAATGATTTCTCCCAAATCATGACAATGTTTCGAGATACCATTCAAAAAAAATACCTTCAAAAACTCCATGCCACAGCCAACCAAAGACAAAACGCCGTAATGGAACATCCTCCCAAAGAAGTAACGCTATTACGCGCTATGAAAGCTTTTACAAATGATACGGGAAAACAGCAAATGGACAACATGATACAAGCATTGCTTTTTTTACAAACGATACAAAACATCAATCAAGATGTTTCATTGCTTTTGGAAAATAAAGAACAAACATTGCAGGCTATGGAGGCAGACCAAAGCGCCGCTCCTTTGTCTTTTGACAATCATACCCGTATGACAGGGCTTCTTGTTACATTGGCATTGGCAAATATCATTTAAACCAAAAAAGTATGGGAAATTTCCCATACTTTTTTGCTGCTGTTTTTTATTTTCGATACAAATATTGATACGACAAACAGCATACGTTGCCATTGTTTTAAACAATATTTTCTCTAAACAATAAATGATATTTTTTCAATATTACAGTAGCATTTTTGTTTTTAGGAGGGATACCATAAATAAAAAACAAAAACTCACTTTTGCCGCCAACTGGATTGTACCGATTTTTACATTCTGTGGCTTTATGGTGCCAAGCCTCCCCATTTTTGGCAGATCATAAAAATAGTACTTTTCAGTATAGCAGTCGGTATACTTCTGATAGACACATTTGTTTTTCAAAAATTTTCCAAAAAAAATAACCATAAAACACATTCTATATTACAATGTGTTTTTCCTTTCTTTTTTTGATTTTTTTGTAAAAATAGCCATTTTTTATGAATTTTTTATATATTTTTTCACATATCGACAAACAAACTCTTTACTGTTATAATTTCTTCAAAATATATCCTATTTTGAAAAAATATATTCTATTTCTCTCCTGTAATGTGATTCAAATGAAAAGGGATGAGATTATTTTCAATCGTTTTATAAAATTTTTTCCTGATGGCTGTTTCCATGATTTATTATTGTATTGGTATTCGCTTATGGTTAAAGTGCAAGAGCAAGGCTATACATTTGACTTTTCCTCCGTTCCCAATCCATACAAAAGCTATTTGCCAAAAGAAAAATTTGACCAGTATCTTTCCACCGGCTTTCAGCTGGTAAAAGAGCAGGCTTTTGAAGAATATATTGAAATTGTTTTTTCTACTTTTTTTGCTGAAGTCATTCAGGAATATCCCAATCAGCTTTGTATTGCTGAAATATTGCTTTTAAAAAAAATTGCTGATTTGTTTGGTACAGCAGGATATGAAAACCTATACTACTGTTATGGTTGTATTTGCCTCACTGCAAGCCAATACCAAAATCACTACTGCCCACGTAAATCGGAATAAAAAATAATTTCAAAAAATGTATATTGTTTATTTTAAGGAGGGAAATAGCATATGCACTTTTCAAAAAAAATTTTTATTCGTTTTTTATTTGTTTTACTTTAGCCTTTTCTTCTACCGTCTTTGCCAAGGAGATTTATCTTCCAAGTACTCCTGAAGAAAGAGCAAATTTGCCAACCAAAGTGGAATTGACAATACCGGTTCCTGTTACAAAAACAGAAAACGGCAGGCAAGTAAAAAGTGTTGTTTTAGTAAATTGTACTTCTGAATTTATCAGCAATACCAGCATGCGAACAGCTATTGCAAACGTATCGCCTACAGTCATGCCAGCCGATGTTGCACTGACTATCATACCTTGGGATCAATATGGATAGCAGTATTGGATCATAAATCTCTTTCTCCTTTAGGTTCTATGTTATCATTTGTACACACTTTTCAAATTCCAAGCAATACCACAGAAGCTTTGGTAAGAGTAGACGTTGTCACAGAAAATGGAGCAACAGGATATGCCATTAAACATATCAAACGATAACTTTAACTATCAATCAATATAACATTTTTTGAAATTTATTTTAAAAAGACCTTGCTTTCTCACAAGGTCTTTTTGTTTCAATCATATTTTTTTCAACAGCTTATCGGCAACATACAGCCCGTTTGCCGCCGCTTGGGATAAAGAGCGTGTAAATCCTGCGCCATCTCCCACAGCGTAAATATCCGGACAACCTTCCAATTCAAAATCATTTGTATTCGGTCTTGCAGAATAATACTTGCATTCAATGCCATAAAGCAATGTATCAAAATTTGCTGTTCCCGGCGCAACAGTGTCCAAAGCATGCAGTGTTTCTACAATATTATCCAACTGCCTTTTGGGAATGCAAAGACTCAAATCCCCTGCTACTGCATTCATAGTCGGTCGTGTGGTACATTGGGCAATTCTTTTTTCATCAGAACGACGTCCCATTTCCAAATCACCCAATCTTTGCACCAGCACGCTTCCTCCGCTGATTAAATTTGCCAGGCTTGCCACATATCTTGCATATTCAATAGGATTTTTAAAAGGTTCTGTAAACCGAATGGTAGAAAGCAGTGCAAAATTAGAATTTTCCGTTTTTCTTTCTAAATCTCTATAGGAATGTCCATTGACGGTCAATACGCCGTCTGTATTTTCCGTTACTACATTTCCTTTTTCATTAAAGCAAAACATTCTTGTAGTATCTCCATAGCCCTTACTTCTGTACCAAATTTTAGGCTCATAAATTTTCTTGGAAAAATGCTCCCAAATCATAGCCGGCAATTCTACACGGACGCCAATATCCACTTGGTTATTTTTTAAGGGAATATGATTTTTGCTGCACCAGTTTGAAAAAAATCGGCTTCCCGCCCTTCCCACGGCAAATATGATGGTATCTGCTTTTATTGTTGTTTGTTTTCCTTGAAAAACAACTGTCATTTCTTTTGTATTTTTATTTACATCAGAAACAAATGCGTCTGTAGCTATACTGCAACGCTGTTGCAATGCTTCTATCATTTTTTTCATGGTATCAAAATTGCTGTCTGTTCCCAAATGCTTTAGCTGCGCCTGACTCATATGCAAATCATGTTGTAAGCAAAGGCGTTTTAATTCATTATCAGGCTGAAAACGTTCTGTAGTAGCGCCAAATTTTACTAACAATTCATCCGCTTGTTCAATATAATCTATCACCACAGAAGGCTCCAAAAACTCTGTCAGCCAGCCGCCATATTCTGTTGAAATGACATATTTTCCATCAGAAAAAGCGCCCGCTCCTGCCATGCCTTCCATAATGGCACAGGAAGTACACTTAATACATTTTTGTGTTTTTTTTGCAACAATAGGGCATATTCTCTTTTCTATAGCATGACCTTTTTCTAATATAATAACATTTAAGTGGGGTTTTTGTTCTGTCAAACGATAAGCGGTCATAATGCCACCAATTCCACCGCCTATAATGGCAATATCATATTGCTTTTTTAATTCCATGGCATTTGCTCCCTTCTATTTCATATCACAAAATAAGAGACATAACATTTTGCTATGCCCCTTATTCATATTCTTTGTCACTTATTTATTTTTTAAATATGCATTAATATCTGTAATCAGCTTATTAACGTCCATACCATGTACCATGCTTGCCTCTTCCAAAGACTCTCCTGCTGAAGAAGGGCAGCCTACACAGTGCATACCATTTTGCATCAATATTGGTGCAATTCCTTTATCCATCATTAATGCTTCTCCTATTAATGTGCTTTTTGTTACTTCCGCCATTTTGATTCCTCCTTAATATCTTATCAAAAGACCATTGTCTTTTTTATTATAGTATATGTTTTATCAAAAAGAAAGTATTTTTCTTTTTCATTATTCTATCACTTTAAAGCCTTTATAATAACGGAAAATCACTTTTCCCAATATTTCCTCTTTTTCTACATAGGTATTTTTCCAATATCTGGCGTCTTCTGAGCCATTTCTGTTATCTCCCATCATAAAATAGCAACCTTCCGGTATTTCATAAGGTCCAAAATCTCCTACAGCCTTTTCTTTTAAATAAGGCTCCGGCAAATATTGCCTGCTGTCATTGATATATACTTTTCCGTTTTTAATTTCCAATTTTTCTCCAGGTAAGCCAATAATTCTTTTGACATACAATGTCTTGCCTGTAGGGTCGTCAGGAAAATGAAATACCACCACATCGCCTCTTTCCGGCTCTGTAAACAAATAGGAAAGTCGAAACGCTACAATACGGTCATTTGTCATAATAGTATTTTCCATGGAACCGGAAGGGACTTCTGCATTGACAATCACAAATGTGTTGATACCTGCCGCCAACAATAACGCCAATACAATGGTTTTGATCCAGCTTACAAATTCCTTTCTTACTTCTGTCTTATCTAGTTTCATGTTTTCTCCTTTGCAGAAAAGATTATTTTATTGTTCTTTCTTTTCTTCTTCCGTTTTATCTTCTTGTTCGTCCTGCCAATCTGCCTCTCCAAAAGTATCTTTTAAAAATGCTTCCGCATCGTCAATCTGCTGTAGTTGAGACTGCATATGATCCATGTATTGTCCTAAATTTTTCAGATAATGGCTAGGTTCTTCTTCCTGTTGTGTTTGCAAATCTTCTGTAATATTTTGTTGCTTTTCTTCTTCTTGGGACAGTGTTTCATCGGACGTTGCGTTACTTTGTTCAGGTTCTGTGGGCATTTCTTCCTCAAAGCAGCTATCCAAATCTTCTTGTTTTTGTTTTGCTTTTTTTTCACGGAGCTTTTCTGCATAGGTTCTGGCGTCGTCTGCCAAAGTGGAGGCTTTTTCTGTAACTTTTTCCGCCATATCTCTTACTTTTGGTTCCAATTTTTCCGCTTGTTTACCAACTGTTTTAGCAAAAGCATTCAATGCTCCTCCTGCTTTATTTAAGGCATTGTTTACAACATCGTTTACGCCTTCTCTTTGTTCTACCTTTTGTGTGCCGTTTAATGCCAAAAGTAATCTTTCCGCCTCTTGCGCTGTAATGATACCCTTTTCCAGCATATGCAGTATAGATAATCTTTCTTCTTTCATATGATTTCCTCCTATTCCACTGTTTGATTCTGTTACATTAAAATGATATATACAACATATCCTTATTAAAAATACAATAAAATGAACTAAAATACTGTTTCTCCCAGAAAGGAACTGTTTCTATGCATAAATATAAAAGTTTGTGTTTTTCATGCTTCTATTTATTGTTGGATTGGTCATTTTATTGCTTTTTTTAGAATCCATGATATTTTTAAAATTTTTCTGTATTTGTATTTTCATGTTAAGTCAACAGAATCTACTCTTTTTTGAGATAATATAATCTTTGGGTCTTTCTGTTATTTTGCCAAAATGATACAATATGCTTTTTACAATTCTTTGAGAGGCTTTGCCATCTCCAAAAGGATTTTTTGCTTGTGCCATAGTTTCATATACTTTTTTGTCATGAAGTAGTGTATATGCCATGTCATATATAGTCTGTTCCTGTGTGCCTGCCAATTTTAGCGTGCCGGCTTCAATCCCTTCAGGACGCTCTGTCACATTTCTTAAAACCAATACAGGCTTTCCCATAGAAGGCACTTCTTCTTGCAGTCCTCCGCTGTCTGTCATCACAAAATAGCTGCGATACATCAGATTGTGCATATCTTTTAAATCAAGAGGGTCCAAAAGATGTATTCTTTCTTCTTTGCCCAATATAGCATACACTGTTTCTGATACTGCCGGGTTTTTGTGAACAGCATATACCACCTCTACATCATCATGCTCTTTGACAATTCTTTTTACAGCATTGCAAATATTTTTTAAAGGCTCTCCTAAATTTTCTCGTCTATGAGCAGTCATGGCGATAATTCTTTTGTTTTGAAAATCAATATGGTTTAATTTTTCCACTGTAAAATGATATTGTTCTTCTATGGTAGTCTGCAAAGCATCAATGACAGTATTTCCTGTTACAAAAACAGATTCTTGTGTTATATTTTCTTTCAAAAGATGTTCTTTTGCCAATGGTGTGGGTGCAAAATGCAAATCTGTCAAACGACTTGTCAAACAGCGGTTCATTTCTTCCGGAAAAGGCTGATATTTGTCATATGTTCTTAGTCCCGCCTCTACATGCCCCACTTTTATCTGATTATAATAAGCCGCCAGTGCCCCTGCAAATGTTGTTGTGGTATCGCCATGCACCAGCACCAAATCCGGCTTTACCTGTTCCATTACTTGGCTTAAGCCGTTTAATGCCTTTGTGGTAATGGTTGCCAATGTTTGTCTTGGCTCCATAATGTCCAAGTCATACTGAGGGTGCAGATCAAATATAGAAAGCACTTGGTCAAGCATTTGTCTATGTTGTGCTGTGACACAAACAATGCTTTCGATTTGCTCTGTTTTTTCCAGAGCTTTGATCAATGGAGCCATTTTAATTGCCTCCGGTCGTGTTCCAAAAACACTCATGACCTTTATTTTGTCCATATAGCTTCTCCTTATTGTACAATATTTGTCAGTGTGCCAATGCCTTCAATTTCACATTTTACTTCATCTCCGGCTTTTAAAAAGTTTGGAGGTACAAATCCCATTCCAACGCCCGCCGGCGTTCCCATAGCAATAATGGTACCAGGCAGCAGCGTCATGCCTTGAGAAAGCTCGCTAATAACATGAGCAATGTCAAATATGAGTAAATCCGTAGTGCTGTTTTGTCTGAGTTCTCCATTGACATAAGAGCGAATATAAAGTGCAGGGGGATTTTGAAAATCCTCTTTTGTAACAATACAAGGCCCTATGGGAGTAAAACCATCCAAGCTTTTTCCAAAATACCACTGTTTGTGAGAAGTCTGCAAATTTCTTGCACTCACATCATTTAATATAGTATATCCAAATACATAGTCAAAAGCATCTTCTTTTTTCACATTTTTAGCATTTTTTCCAATGACAACGGCCAACTCTACTTCATAATCAAGACTGTCTACTATATCAAAATGCCCTTGTATAGGTTCTTTGTCTGCCACAGCTTCATTGACTCTTTTTGAAAAATAAATTGCCTTGGGACGTTCTCCTCCAAAAGCTTCTTCTTTATAGCGAGCCGACTCCTCGGCATGCGCCATATAATTGATGCCCAAACAAATGACATCTTGTTTTGGAGAAGGAATGGGGGCTTTTAGCTGTACTTTTGCAAAATCAATGCCTGTCCCCTTTTGAGAAAGCTCTTTGAGCTGTTTTTGTTTTTGTTCCGACCAATTTTCAATCAATGTCTGCATATCTTTTTGTTCTATCGGCAATATGGTTTTTTCATCAGCAGACAAAACGCCTATCTGTTGTTTTTCTTCATATACATATGTAAAAAGCTTCATACTAAGAACCTCCTTTTTCTTCTTTTACAAAATGATTTTATTTCTTCCTTATATTAGCACAAAACAACAAAATAGAAAAGTTTTTCTTCTTTATTTATAACATTGTATTTTATACAGTATAAATTCTATTTATGCATGGTTATAAAGCTCCATTGCATTTTATTTTTTTGAAATAACTGCCAAAAAGCCATTCTATTTTTATACTCTTTTTATAAATATACACAAAATACGAATAATATACAAAAAAAATAGTAAAAGCCATTGATTATTTTAAAAGACTTGTGTATAATAACCAAAGAAATAAACAAATCCTTACATATTGTGTGCAGAAAATAAAGGAGGTTTACCATATTATGAAACAAAAAATTGTACTGGCATATTCAGGAGGACTTGATACATCTGTTATCATTCCTTGGTTAAAAGAAAATTATGATGCGGAAGTGATTGCTGTTTGCGGCGACGTAGGACAAGGAAAAGAAACAGAAGGCTTAGAAGAAAGAGCATTGAAAACAGGCGCCAGCAAGCTTTATATTGAAGACTTGACAGAAGAATTTATCACAGAAGCAATTTATCCCTGTATCAAAGCAAATGCCGTTTATGAAGGCAAATATCTTCTGGGTACTTCCATGGCGCGTCCCATCATTGCAAAAAGACTGGTAGAAATTGCAAGAAAAGAAGGCGCTACAGCAATTTGCCACGGCGCTACAGGAAAAGGAAACGACCAAGTACGTTTTGAACTGACCATCAAAGCATTGGCTCCTGATTTAAAAATCATTGCTCCTTGGCGTCTGGATACATGGAAAATGGACAGCCGTGAAGCTGAAGTTGCCTATTTAGAACAAAGAGGCATAGAAGTACCTGTCAAAAAAGATGACAGCTATAGCCGTGACAGAAATATATGGCATCTCAGCCATGAAGGTTTGGAACTGGAAGACCCGGCCAATGAGCCCAACTATAAGCGTCTTTTGCAGTTAGGCGTTTCTCCGGAAGAGGCGCCCGACAAAGCAGAATATGTTACATTAGACTTTGAAAAGGGCATTTGTGTTGCTGTAAACGGTGAGAAACTGCCTCCTGTAAAACTTCTTACCACATTAAATGAAATTGGCGGCAGAAACGGCGTTGGTATTGCCGACATTTGTGAAAACCGTGTTGTAGGCATGAAATCCCGCGGAGTCTATGAAACTCCCGGCGGCACCATACTTTACTATGCGCACAGAGAATTGGAATATCTCTGCACAGACAAAAAAACACAGGCTTTTAATGAAATAGCCAGCAATAAATTTGCAGAATTAGTATACAGCGGAGAATGGTACACTCCTCTTAGAGAAGCTCTTTGTGCTTATTTTGACAGCGTTAACGAAACGGTAACAGGTCAGGTAAAACTCAAACTTTATAAAGGAAATATCATTTCTGCCGGTTCTACATCTCCTTATTCTCTTTACAATGAATCTATGGCTAGCTTTACAACAGGAGAGCTTTACAACCACAAAGATGCAGATGGATTTATCAATCTTTTTGGATTGCCTTTAAAAGTACGTGCTATGATGTTAGAAGCAAACAAAAACAAATAATTTTTTATTATATCAAAGACCTTGTGGTCTTGCCCTTTGTTTTAGGGCAGTATCTCAAGGTCTTTTTTTTAGAAAGGAGATTTTTTTTATGAAACTTTGGGGTGGCAGATTTACAAAATCTACAGACACATTCACAGACCATTTCCATTCCTCCATCTCTTTTGACCAACGCCTTTATCAAGAGGACATTCTGGGCAGTATCGCCCATGCCGACATGCTTGGCAAACAAGGCATTATATCAAAAGAAGATTCTGAACTGATACAAAAAACACTAAAAGAAATTTTAAATGACATTGCACAAAATAAAATAGAATTTGACGAAAAAGCAGAAGACATTCATATGAACATCGAAACCATACTCATCAGCCGTATTGGAGATGTGGGAAAACGCCTTCATACCGGAAGAAGCCGTAACGACCAAGTGGCATTAGACACTCGTATGTATGTCAAAAAAGAAATTACCGAAATACAATCTCTTTTAAAAGATACCATGTCAGTACTCAATGACATTGCTTGCCAAAATATAGATACCATTATGCCCGGTTATACCCATTTGCAAAGGGC
>DVLQ01000193.1 GCA_018715395.1 Candidatus Coprocola pullicola
TAGGTCCTATTTTTAACCAGTTTACAGAACCATATTTTGCGGTGCCAAAAAGAAGTGTACTCAATATCAATGCATAAGCTGCAATAATATAAGCCAGTTCAAAAATTTCAAATCTTGGTATCAAGCGCAATACAAAAGGAATAAAAAGCATAATCATAATGCCAATACTCATCCACATCAACTGTCTAATTGCCAGTGACGGTTCCAATCTTTGAAGCATGATCATACTAATATCCAATAAAAATAACATACCTGTCCAAATAAGAGGACATCCTTCATAATAAAATTTGTCCAAAAACATCATTGACATCAGCAAAAAAATAAGACCTGCTACCCCTGTAGCCAGCGTTTTTAAATCAAAAAAAAGCATCTCAGGTTCATACGCCAATATCAAAAATGCTGTTACATGAAGCCATATAATCAGCCCCTTTTGTATAGAAACAGCTCGAGAGGGACTTCCCAAATAGCCCCCCTGTTCATATGCCACATATACTACAGCCTGCCACAAAAATAATACAATATAAAACAAAAATAAATATCTGCTAAACAATATGATTAAATCAAACATATAGTAACCCTCTTTTAATTATTCCACACCACGGAAATAATGTCCCTTGGTGCTTCCTTTTTCACTCATTTCGGCTAATAAAATTTTTGTTTCCCCTCTTTGTATTGTACAGTCCTCTGTCATTTCTGCATAAGCATTGAGTATTCGTTGTGTTTTTCTGCTTCCTTCTTTTGTAAAAAGAAGACGAACGCTTCCTGTAGTACTTTCTAGTATTTCATCATAAAATTTTAATGTAAATAAAGGTTTTCCATTTAATATGGTACAAACGCATTGCTTACAATCCGGCATCAAAGGAAATTTCATGCCCTTTCTGTCTTTTAAAAAGTATAGTCTGTCACTGTCTTTTTCAGAACAATATATACCTGCTTTTTTTCCTCCTGCAAAATTTCCAATAGGACATTGCTGTGTAGTCATCAAGGGTAAATAGCCATATACCACCATCTCACAGTCTTTATCCGCCATAGCATTGATTTCTTGTAAATTATTTTCCAATGAAAGACAAACTGTATCAGCGCCTGCTTTTTTCCAAAAATCAATGGCTGCTCCATTTAACACATTCATAGTGTAATCTACTGTTATTTTTTTATTCGTTTTTGAAATATATTCCATTTGACCAGGCGTTCTTACTAAAAATCCATCTATATCACTTTTTATCAATAATTCAATAAACTCAGCATAAAATCTTTCTGACTGTTTTCTTTCAATTCGAGGAAGTGCTGCATACAATTTGATATGATTTTTATGACAAATATCAATGTATTTTTGATAATTTTTTTCAAAATCCCTTGTCAATTCATAATATAAAATATGAACATGACCATGATTGCTCACTATATCAAACTGTTCTTTTGTACTGACAAGCACATTCAAATTTTTTTTCTTCACTAATGGATTCTGTTTTCTATTTTTTCTTTTTATCTGCAAAACATTTCTTTTTGATTTTTTTAATATAGACGCCTCCAAAGCCTCTGTTGCAGCTCTACGAATTTCATTGATATCACTAATTCCAACATAAATATTATCATCGGCATCAATTTCTAAACTTTCTAGCACAAAAGGAGTCGCCCCTGTTTTCATAGACTGCTGTTTTAATTTTTCAATAGACAACGGCTGTTTTTGTGCCAATTCTACCATAGCCCCTTGTTGATACACCACACTGCCTCTATTATCCCAAAGCTGATAGGATAAAGGCTGTCCTGCTTTTGCAGTCAATCTTCCATAGATGGGCAATTTTCTATTATCTTTTTCCCATGTTTTTTGCAAAGCATCCTCTAATGCCTTGTCATGAGTTTTGTATACCACATCATTTTTAGAAATATCTCCCTGCATCATCAAGCTAATCACTTCTCCTGCTTTGGAAGCTCGAGAAATATTACTTCCTACATGAGGTTCTTTCTGTGTCCAAATTTCAATGCCATCTCCCGGAACAAAGGGTTCTCTTGTACGAATGGTAACACGTCCTATTTTTTGGTTATAGCTATCTACAAATCCGGCTTTTAACCCCCATGTTTTAGGACGTTCTATACTCATCATGTCACTGCCTGCATTTGTTTTATAATATCCTTCTGTAAAACCGCCTCGGTTAAACAGCTGTGTCAATATTTTCAAATCTTTTGTATCCACTTCATAATTTTCAGCGCTTTTTTCATACAAATCTAAATATTTTCTGTAAATCTGTGTTACACCTGCTACATATACAGGACTTTTCATACGCCCTTCGATTTTGAAAGAAGTCACGCCGCTTTCAATCAATTCTGGAAGTATAGTAATAGTTTGCATATCTTTCGGAGAAAGAAGATGTCCCTCCGCCAATTTGTCATATTCTTTATATAATGTATAAGGCAATCGACAAGTTTGAGCACATCTGCCTCTGTTACCGCTTCTTCCGCCCAACATACTGCTCATAATGCATTGACCGGAATAACAGACACAAAGCGCCCCATGCACAAATATTTCAATTTCAGCCTCTGTATTTTCCGCAATATATTTTACCTCATTCAAAGAAAGCTCTCTGCTTAATACAATTTTATCAAATCCTTGTTCATATAAAAATTCAACATCCTTTATATGATTGACTGTTAGCTGCGTACTGGCATGCAAAGGCATATCGGGAAAATATTTTTTTACAAGCATTGCCGCTCCAATATCCTGAAGTATCAAAGCATCTACGCCAATTTCATAAAGTTTTTTTACATAATCCAAAAAAGAATTTAACTCTTTTTCTTTATATAATGTATTTACTGTAACATAAACCTTTACATTTCTCAAATGACAATAATTACAAGCTTGCTGCAATTCTTCTATAGAAAAATTACCGGCATACTGTCTTGCGCTAAACTGTTTTCCTCCAACATAAACTGCATTGCAGCCGTTATTGACTGCTGCATAAAGGCTTTGCATAGAACCTGCCGGCGATAACAGCTCAGGTAAAAAATTTTTTTGCATGATTTGTCCCCTTCCAAAATATTTTTTTATTTTCTATGGGATTTGATTCTGTTATAATTTCTTCCATAGGAATCATTGTTTTTATTTTTATTTTCTGCGGCAATTCTTCTGCCTTCTGCTATTTGCAGTTGTTGTTTCAATTCTTCTGTCAAATTTCGTTCAGCTTCCAATTTCTGTTGTAATTCAGAAATTTCTCTTTGTTTTTCCAGTTGTTGTTGCAAATCAGAAAATTCTCTCTTTTTTTCTTCTAATATTTCTTTTTGTTCTAATTGTTTTTGAAGTTCTTGTGTCTTTTTTCTTTCTTCTTCCAGTTGTAATTCAAAGTCAAACAATTGATGTTCCATTTCTTTTTCTTTTCTTAGCCAATCAGCATTACTTTCTTCAGAAGTTTGTTTTGTTTCATTTGCCTGCTGTAATTGCTTTTGTAGATTTTCTGTTTTTTTTCTTTCCTCTTCTAATTGTAGACGAAAATCATAAATCTTATCTTCATAATTGAGTTTTTCTTCTTCCAACTGTGCGGATATAGCGGTGATTTGTTCTGTATAGATTATTTTTTCACTTTCTTCTTTTTCCGCCTGTTTTTGTCTGTTTTCTTCTAATTCTTTTTGCAACTGCTCTGTTTTTTGTTTTTCTTCTTCCAACTCTTGTATTTGTACCTGAAGCAATTTTTTTTGTTCTTTTTCTTCATTTAACTGAGATTGTACATTTTGCAACAATACAGAAAATTCTTTTTCTTTTGTTTCCCAAAATGTTTGTCTTTCATATTCTTTTTCTTCCAAATGCGCAGTTTCTTCTAACTGTTGTTGTAATTTTTGTGTTGTTTTCTTTTCACTTTCTAATAACAATACAAGGCTGTCCACCTCTTGCTCATATTGTCTTTGCTTTTCCTGCCAAGCTGTAATATGAGATTGTTCTTCCAATTTTTTTTCTGCTTCTTCCAGTTGCATTTGATATGTATTTTTCTGCTGTTGAATTTGTTCTAACGCTTCTTTTGTTTCATTCCATTGACGTCTTGTATTTTCCAATGCTTCTTCGCATTGTTTTAATCTATCTTTTAATTCTGTTCCTAATTGAATTTCTGTTGATTCAAATTGATTCCATCTTTTTGTTAGTTCTTCTTTTTCAGCTTCCAAAGCTTCTATTGTGGTTTTATATTGTTGTGTAGTTTCAGAAAGTATTTTCTCTCTTTCTTGTGCCTCTGACAAAAGTGTTTCCTGTTTTTTTAATTTATTTTGATATTCTACAATGGCATTGCGAGCTGTTTCCAAAAGCTTTTTTAATTCTTTCATTTGTTTATTTCTTGTTTCTTCTAATGCCCTTTTTCTTTCGGTATCTGCTAATTGTTTTGTCAATACTGCATTTTTTTCTCTTTCTTTAAAAAAATCATCAGCCACGTTAATAGATGTTAAAACATGCGTCATACGAACATTTGCTGCAATATGTGGACTAATTGCTTTTACTTCTTTTATTTTAATATTGATATAGTCAGCCACTTGTCTAATGTGTTCTTCTGATTCTTCTCCCATTAATATAAAAGGCTTTTCATCAATTACAATTTTTACTTTATTTTTTGACACAAAAAAATCCCTCCTAAATCCCAATTTTTACGGACTTATTTATCATTATATCATACTTTTTTCCTTATGGAATACCATTTCTTTTTACATATAATATAAATAAACGAAAAGAAAAAAGAAAAAAAGAATACAATGACAGAATTCAATATAAATTTTTCAACGATAGATTCCAAGCCAATTTTGAACCAAAAATTATTACAAAGATATAATAAAAAACAATGTCCCAAAAAAATATAAAAGCTGCTGCTATCTATTGCCTTAAAAAGAGAAATTAGTTTTTCAGGCGCTTGTTTTGTTATATAATCAGAAATATGATAAAATACCATAATACTACTAATAGAAAAAAGACAGGTAAAAACTCTCCAATAAGAATAAAAAATTCCTTCCACATTAGAAGCATATGCATGTGTGGTATGCCAATAAGTTAAAAATATAAAACAAATATACCATATCCAACTATACTTTTTTATTAAATCTTGAAACTGTTTGAAATGTTCCGCCGCCAAACATCCTATTAAAAAATAAATAAGATATGTCATAAAAAATCTATCTTCATACATAGGATATATATACTGCAAATAGTACAGCTGTATTATGGCACAAATACTAAAAAGTAATAGATGATTTACTTTTTTTAACAAAAATAAAAAAATACCAAATAAAATATAAAATTGAAATATAATTGTGATAAAATAAAACGGTGATACTAAATCCCCCATGATAAAAGAAAAAATATGCTGTTTTATGTTTTTTGCTTCTATAAAGCCTATCCTATACAAAAAAATATAATAAGCTAAATACCAACAAATATATGGTATTAATATTTTAGTAAATCTTTTTTTCATAAATTCTATAAAATGAAATGTTCTTTCTTTATAAGCATATGTTAATTTTAAACCGCTTAAAAAAACAAATCCAGGTACTACAAAAGATAATGCTTTATTAAAAATAAAAAATAATTTTTGCTGCCAGCTTCCCATTTGCAGCTGTGTAACTGCTTCAGAAGAAGTATGTATCAATACAACAAAACAACATAAAAAAGAAGTGAATAAAAATAATTCTTTTAATTTTTGTTCTTTTTCCAAAAAAATCCCTCCCCTATTTTATCTCTTTTAGTATATCTTGTTATCATAAAATATACAATAAAATGAGCTTATCCTTAAGAAATATTTTCTTTTATCAAATACAAAATCATAATACATATAAATGTAGAAAGCGCGGATATAAAAATGTATATACATGCACGAGAAAATGCAGTTAAAATAAAAGAATATATAGTAAAACAATTGTAACTTGAAGAACAACAGATGCTAAAACTTGATAAATTTTTTAAGGGGTGGAACAATATTTTAGTAATTATTTGGTAAGAATATAGCGTTTTATCTATATCAGAAAAATTATGTCATAAAAATGCGGATAGTTTACACTTATATTTTTATTCATACAGCATTTGCCTCTTTTTTCCTTTAGATATTTCACAAAAACAGATTGACAATGTTTCTCCAATTATGTACTTCATTTGTGCAAACTTTTGTCTTTTATAACATTTTATTTAGTACCTTTCTCTACTGCTTTTCTTTTTTGGCAGTAAAAAACTATGTATGCATACTATAAAGCAAACTACTGACAACAAACAGCAACATACTCTTAAAGAAAGCGAAAACTATAGCTATATTACATTAAAAAGAATTTTCGCTTTTACTTTCATAATAGAAATCTTTTTAGAATCATACATGAAACACATAGTCTTGTTTATACAAAAAAACATCTATCTTTTTAGATAGATGTTTTTAGTCATTATTTTGAATGAGCATCAATTTGGCGTCTTCTATAAAGAAAGTCCTATTTTTCTGTAATCGTTTCTATATTCATATTACAATCTATTTTTTTATCGTTTCATTTCTTTCTCTTTATACACTTGTTTTGTTTCATTTCAGTTAAATTTTGTCAACAATATATTCAATACTTAGACTTCCTTTGTTTTAAAAATTCATATATTACATTTTTGTTAATGTATGTTTTCACTACTTTCACAAATTATAATAATATAGCTTCTGATGTAGCATAGTCTTTATTTTTTGAAAATATACTTTTTACTTTTACAAATTTCTTCTTTTTTCTATAAACATGAATCGATTCTAATCTGCTGCTTTTGCTCATTAGTCAAAACAATTTGCTCCAGCTGGTTTTGAGAAAATATACTTTGTTCTAAAAATGCCTCCGTAAAATCTGCCCCTTCTAAATCCGCTTCTCTAAAATCCACATATCTTAAATTTGCTCCTCTAAAACTAGCTTCTTTTAAACAGCTTTTTCTAAATGAAATCTTTTGATAAGCAGACTGCATTTTAATCGTATAAAACATAGTATCAAACGCAGTCACTGCTTTATCAAAACATGCTCCCTGCAAATCTGCATACTCAAAACATGCATAATTTAATATCGCCTTTTCAAAATTTGCTTGTTTTAAATTTGCTCTTTGAAATCTTGTCCCTTGTAAAATGCTGCTTTCTAAATCAATCCCTTGCAAGTTACTTTTTCTCAAATCTGCATATCTTAAATCTACGCCAACCGCAGAAACACCTTTTAAATCAATTCCCTTTAAATCAGCAAAGCAAAACTTTTTTTCTTCTCCATTTAAAAACTGCCTTTTCCATTTGCCATAGTCTTTTTCTGTTTCTTGTTGATAGAGTTTGTCACAGGCTTCATAATAAGCGCCGCTTTGCAATTCCAGCTTTTCCTCTTTTTTCAGTTTATAATAAGCCTCTCCTTCTGTCACTCGGTTCATAGCATATCGCAATACCTCTATAAAATAATAATGAAATATTTCTAATTGTCTCATAGCAAAGAACTCTAATTCTGCTACAGAAAATACAGAAGTATAAACACCGCTTTTCATCAAAATCTCTTTCCAAAAAGCATCATAATAATCATAAATAAATCGGCTGTTTAAAACGCCTATTTCTTCTCCCCTTTTTAAATACCAGCTTTTATCATATACAAACAGACGATATTGATAAATGCCTTTAAGAATATCTCTTCTCATCAAATGAAATATCATATAAGCCGCTCTTTGTCCTTCCTTCTGCTGTTTAACTGCCTGATTGAAAAGCTCTTCTATATTGCTGCAAACCTCTTCTAATATCTGCTCTATATCACGCTGTAATGCCTTTTCCATAGTAGAAACTGCCTGATTCAATGCCGGAAACATAACTTCCTTTTCCCACTTTTTCAATTTTTCTTCTTTCTTCATAGCAATCTCCTTACTTTTATGGTAATTCTGTTATGTAAATAACAAACCAAAAGTATAATCAATTTCTCTCTTGTTGATTCTCTTTTCATCCAAAAGCCTATTGATATTGTATTTTCGTTTTTATATTAACCAAACAGATTTTTTCAGTAGTTGTATTACCAGTTAAATATTTTGTGAGTCTTCTCTGTCTTATTATGTATCAATTTTTTAACTTTCTTTTATGTACAAAACAGAAAGAATGATCTTCTTTTTTTGAAAAATCAAATATATCAAATCACTAAGAAGTTTCTATGTTTTTCATTATTTAAAAAAAAGCATAATCCTACAAATAAAAATATTCCCACTTCACTCAACATACTTTCAGTTGTATAGACAAAAGCATCTGCTTTACAATATCTTTCCAATCTCTTTTTTGTGTATCAGGACAATGAAATGTCCCCACAACCCATTGATTTTCTACTAAAAATAAGAAAACAACTTCCATCAATGTTTCCTCTTCTATTTTCAAAGGAAAACAAAAATACGCTATAGAAACATCATCTTTTGTATTTAAAATATCTTGTTCTGTTAACATAATGTTAGGATACATCTGTTTTATATCTTGTTGCATTTGCTTTTGCATTTTGAAAATATCTGTTTGCAATTGTTCATTCTCTACCAAAGAAAATGTCATATTAATATCCATTGTTTCATTGACATAGATAAATTCCGGCTTGTTTTGTGTAGAATATTCCAACTCTGTATCATTTTCCAATGACGTCAAAAAAGCAGGCGTCAACATACTGAATTTTTTATGGCATAATTCTGTTCGCTCAAATATTACAGTATTATAAAAAATTTCTGCATAACCTTTATTGATATCATTGTTTTGGAGCTGTTTTCTTTTTTTCTGCTGATGAATGATTTTGATAATTTCCTCTGCATGGCTTTCCAAATCGCTTTCCCTCTTTTCTATTATGCTTTAAAATGCATGATTTCATCTACAATCACATTTGCTTTTGGTGTAGTTGCCATAATTCTGTCAGAGCCTTGTATTATAATTTTTTCTGCCTCAAAGCGCATCAAATTTTCTGTATTGATTTTGATACCAACACTGCCTGTCAATGTAATTCCATCACAGTCATTCATATTTATAGAAGATTTTTCTTCTGCCGCAATAAAATCAATACTGGTAGGAGATAACACCATTTCTCTTTTATGAATTGTGCCAAAACGCTTTGTTGCAACATCTTTTGTTTTGCCGTTTATATTCCCATCGGTACGATTCACTGTTTTAATATATGCCTGTGATTCATCTTCTTTTGGACTGTATAGCTTAACGCTGTCTCCCACCTGAGGCATAACATAAAAACCTGTTTGCCCTTCTGTAGTATAAGGAGTATTATATTGAAACCAGTGACATTTTTCTATCTCTTGTTTTTCATCAATGGATAAATGCACCTTCAAACAATCTTCTTTTACATCCAAAACCTTTCCATCAATGGATAATCCTCTAAATACAGTATTGTAATATATATTTGTAAAAATCCCCTCTTTTTTGCACAATTTATATCGAAAAACCATTTTTCCTCTTTCTAATGCCATTTCTTTTTCTGCAATTACAAAATAAAATCCTTGACATAATATGGTATCTCCCATTTCATAATCCTGTTGTGTTTCTATTTGCAAATATGTAAAATCCAATAATCCTTTTTCTTTGCCATTGCACATCTGAAACATATAATCATCTGTCTGTCTTATGACTTGATAATGACATACTTCTTGCTTATGTTTTTCTCCTTGAGGCAGTCCAATCCATATCTTTGGTTTGTTGGATAATACATCAGGTATGATGATTGTATTTAATTGCGAAGCCAATCTCAATAAGAACTCCCAGTCTGTTTCATCATATTGTATGATAACACGTTCTTGCGCTTTTGCTTTAGATATGGTATCTATAAAATCTCCTTGATAGTCTGTTTCCAAAATTTGTTGAAAAATAGATTGATAGAGATTTTTTTCATATTGAAAGCTTCTTCTTTTCTTTTTCAAATCCATGCTAATAGAATGGCTTTTTACCACCAATTCAGCAATACACATATCGTGCTGCACGGAAACATTCAGCTCCATCAAAATTCCGGAAAACAAAATAGGTTTTTTATCACTGTTTTTATTGTGCAACACAATGCTTGTTTTTTCATTCATGGCATAAATATCTTCTAAATTTTGTCCCTGTTCTAAAAGAACAGTTATTTTAGCTACAGCATGTTCATTACATTTTTGTACTATTTTTACAGATATTATTTTTTTTACTTTAATAGGGATTGTAAGAGTGAAATCCTTCCATACTATGCTCATAATTGTCCCGCCTTTCTAAAAATCACTTTGTTAATTTAATATAATGATAATAACAGCTTTCCTTTGCAATATAAATTTAGAATCTATCATTGTCTTCTCAGCAAAGAAACTGTTAGTATGTATCAATATAAAAACTACTTTTAAAAATATATCCGTCCCTTATTCCTATTGTTTTTCATAACTGATGTATCACTTCAAAAAGATACATAAATAAATCATGCATATTGATATCATAAATATGCTCATCAGTTGGTTTTCACATATAAAATATTCTAAAAACATTATCTTTTAGGTACTATATTTTTCAAATATCATTTTTGTATCTTTATTTTCAGACTAAGTCAATAGATTTGTGAAAGCTGATTTATTTCTTGAAAATATAAACCTATGTATTCCTTTCTTAGTATGTTTTCCACCAAAACTTGGTCAAATATAAAATATTCTTGTTTTTCAAATACTGCCCCAAACAAAAATCGGTCTTTTATACTTTCTTTTTGAAATACAACCTCGTCTATGCTGTTATATTTACCCTTTACAATACAATCCAATATCGGACAAACACATTTCCAATAAACAGCCAACTGCATATGCTCCATGTCACATAAAAAAATAGGATAAAATTCCAATGTTTCATCATAGATTTCCAATAATTCTTTTAATCTGTCCGAAAATAAATGAAATGTGGAAAACAATTTACGAATCATAATATAATCAGTCTGCAAATATTTTTCTTCCAAGTTGCACTCAATTACTTCCTCTACAGCCTGTTCCAGCTGTTGCTTTGCCATATGAATCTGTATTGCATTTGTAATACGCCTGTCCTGTTTTAAAATATAATAGGAAATAGTACCACCTTCTTTTTAGTATTATTTTTTATCATAATTATATATGATACTATGCTACCTTCACAACCTAAAATATTCACAAAAGTACTATATTTATCATTTCTTTTTTATTCAAAATGGTAATACCTCCTAATATAGCCTCATTAACCAAAAGACTTTAAATAGCAATCAAAACCAGTGCTTGGCTGTTTATATTCTTTTTGGGCATAATAATACAGTTGTCAAAACAATAATCCTATCCTTTCTTTGCATCTAATATCATTCCATTGAGCCTCGGACGGTCAAATATTGTATCACTTATTTTGTGGTTGGTATAGAGGAAAACCAATTTCCGGTTTTGTTCCAAGACATAGCGGTCAGGCGTTTCTTTTTATTGGCTATACTGCTATGGGCATTCTCTTTTTTATTTCCCAATCAGAGCAACAAAACGACAACAATGCTTTAAAATATTTTTATTACATCACATTTCTCTTATATCTTACAATGTTGGCTTTGCCACTGTGCTGCCTTTGTGACAATCAAATCCTCATACATCTTTTGAAAATCCTTATCAACCACATAGATATTGCGTAGCATGTGCTGCTGATTATTTTGTATATCCATAATGTTAGAAATCCGGCTCAAGAAAAATATATTTCCATTATTTCAAAATTATGGTAGAATGAAAATAGCAAAACGACAAATTGGCATTGAGAGGTAATAGTTATATGAAAAAGATAATTTGTTTCCACAACCCAGATGAAATGAATGGGTATTTAAGCAACTGGTATCTTTCGTATTTTTATGTAAATAATATTCAATATTCTTCTATGGAGCAGTACATGATGTATCAGAAAGCATTGCTTTTTAATGATATGGATATTGCAGAACAAATATTAAATACATCTAATGTAGGAAAAATCAAAGCACTAGGTCGGTCTGTCAAAAACTATGAAGATATCATATGGAATGGTATGCGACAGATAATTGTCTATGAAGGTCTGATTGAAAAATTTCAACAAAATGATGACCTAAAAGAAAAACTTCTTGCTACCCAAAGCGATATATTAGCAGAGTGTGCAGTTCAAGATAAAATATGGGGGATTGGTCTTTCCATGAAAGATGAAAGGCGATTTCATTTAAATAAATGGCAAGGTCAAAACTTACTGGGGTTTTCTTTAATGCAGGTGCGCACAGTGTTGGAAGAGTCAAATTAAATTGCAGATTCTAGTTTATTGACCAGACAAAGAGGGGTGGCATGGCTTTAGACAATACAAAACTGCTTGAAAGACCAGCATGTGGAGCGTGGTCTGACGCTGAAACAGCTTTCAGGACAGACATTTCTCTCTCAGCGTCCAAAAAAATATAAAACTTCTCAAAAAAGAAATGCTATACGTAAAGAGAAAAATTTAGTATCAAAAAAGCTATTGTCATATTCATTCCATACTCTCAGAAAGACTAAACACTGTTTACCTATTGAAATTTCAACACAGCATCAAAACTTTATGAAAGATACTTAAAGTAAATAAAAATACTTACTATAAACATTTTTCTTCTTTTGCTCTTTCT
>DVLQ01000194.1 GCA_018715395.1 Candidatus Coprocola pullicola
GGAACCAGAGGAATTCGGCGGACAGGCAAGCCATAACCGCGTACATTGAAAATGCGCAGAAAAAAGTAGAAGGAAATAACTTTGCCATTCGTAAGCATTTACTGGAATATGACCAAGTAATGAATGAGCAAAGAGAAATTATATATGGCGAAAGACACAGAGTGTTGGTAGGAGAAAATCTCAGAAGCAACATTATATCTATGATAGGCGATGTGGTAGATCGGTATGTAGATACTTATACTGCTGAAAGCGAATTTCCTGAAGAATGGGATATGGTGGGATTGAGTGAAAATCTTGGCTCTATCATTCCCATTGGCACAATTAAAGTAAAAGAAGACAGCAAAGAATCCTTGACAAGAGAACAATTAAAAGATATGCTCAAAAAGCTGGGAGAAAAAATATATGAAATGAAAGAACAAGAAATTGGCGACCCAGAAAGAATGAGAGAATTGGAAAGAGTGATACTTTTGCGTGTCATTGACCAAAAATGGATGGACCATATTGACGATATGGATCAGATGCGTCAAGGTATTGGTTTGCACGCATATGCCCAAAGAGACCCGCTGATTGAATATAAATTTGCAGGATATGATATGTTTGAAGAGCTGAGCAATAATATACAGGAAGATACGCTGCGTATGCTTTACAGAGTGAAACTGGAAACAGAAACAACAAGAGTACAGACCATACAACCTATGTTTACAAATAAAGACGATACAGTTCAGAAAAAACCAAAAGAAAGAACAGAAGCCAAAATTGGCAGAAATGACCCTTGCCCTTGTGGAAGTGGAAAAAAATATAAAAATTGCTGTGGTAAAAATGCATAATGCATTGGGGAGGTTCTCCCCAGTGTGTTCTTTGATAAAAACAATGAAAAAAGTGTTTTGTGAATGAAGGCAAATGCCTGCATAATATATATTTTTTTATTTTAAAGGAGATGATTTTTTATGTTCGAATTAGAACAAATTCGCTTAGGACTTTCTTCCTATGACCAAAAATTAGAGGAAATGGGGGCTTCACTTTGACGTCGCTGGCGCAAAGCAGAAGATAACAGAATTGGAAGAATTGTCTGCAGACCCTGATTTTTGGACAGATATGGAAAAAAGTCAAAAAACACTGCAGCAACTAAAAGCATTAAAAACAAAGGTAGGCAAATATGAAGCTCTTGTAACAAAATATGAAGATATTTTGACGCTTATTGAAATGGGTATAGAAGAAGAAGACAGCAGTATTCTATCAGAAGTGCAGGAATTGTCAGATTCTTTTTTTGAGGAATATGAAAATTTGAAAATTTCTACATTGTTAGACGGGGAGTATGACAGAAACAACGCTATTGTAACGCTTCATTCCGGTGCAGGCGGTACAGAGGCCTGCGACTGGACAAATATGCTCTTTCGTATGTATACAAAATGGGCAGACAAAAATGGTTTTCAAATAGAAATATTAGATATGTTAGATGGAGAAGAGGCAGGTTTAAAATCTGTTACCATACAAGTAAATGGAGAAAATGCCTATGGCTATTTAAAATCAGAAAAAGGCATTCACAGACTGGTTCGTGTATCTCCTTTTGATAGTTCCGGAAGAAGACACACATCCTTTGCCTCTTGTGATGTGATGCCGGAGATTGAAAATGATACGGAAATTGAAATCAATCCCGAGGATATTCGTGTAGATACTTATCGCGCCAGCGGCGCAGGAGGTCAGCATGTCAACAAGACCTCTTCTGCTATTCGTATCACCCACAATCCCACAGGTATTGTGGTACAGTGCCAAGATGAAAGAAGCCAGTTTAGCAACAAAGATAGAGCAATGAAAATGCTCAAAAGTAAACTTCTTTCTTTAAAAATTGAAGAACAAATGAAAAAACTGGCGGAAATCCGTGGAGATGTAAAAGAAATTGGCTGGGGAAGCCAAATACGTTCTTATGTGTTTATGCCCTATACATTGGTAAAAGACCATAGAACTTCTGAAGAAACAGGAAATGTACAGGCTGTGATGGACGGCAATATTGATAATTTCATCAGCGCCTATTTAGCATGGATACACAGCTAATAAGGAGGCTATTTTTTGAAAGAAGTCAAAATTACAAATAAAGAGCAACATCAGAGATTGGATAAGTTTTTGCTAAAATATTTGAATAAAGCTTCTAAAGGTTTTGTGTACAAAATGCTGAGAAAAAAACGAATTAAATATAATGGCAAAAAGGCGGAAGGCAACGAAATTTTGAAAGAAGGAGATTGCTTACAATTTTATCTTTCGGAAGAAACGATGTATGGTTTTATGCAGGAAAAAACCTTACATAAAGCAAAAAGGCATTTTGGCATTATATATGAAAACGATGACCTGCTGGTAGTTTCCAAGCCGGCAGGACTCCTTGTGCACCCCGAAAAAGAAGGAGAAAACGAAACCCTCATTGACCAGATACTATATTATTTATATGAAAAAGGGCAGTATCAGCCTTCCAAAGAAAGCGCATTTACACCGGCTATCTGCAATCGATTAGACAGAAATACAAGCGGTATTGTCATCGCAGGAAAAAATTTAAAAGCAGTACAAGCAGTCAATGAAGCCATTGCCAAAGGAAAAATAGAGAAATATTATATGGTGTTGGTGAAGGGAAATGTTTCAACAGAAGAAAAAATGGTAAGCTATCTAAAAAAAGATGACATGGCAAACAAAGTGGCGTTATATCAAAAGGACGGAGAAGGCAGAAAAAAAATTGTGACAAAATATAAGCCTATTGCCAAAGCAAAAGATATGACCCTTTTGGAAGTAGAATTGCTTACAGGACGCTCTCATCAAATTCGTGCGCAAATGCAGGCAATAGGACATCCCGTGGCAGGAGACAGAAAATACGGCAACAATGAGTGGAATAAAATGTTTGCAGAAAAATTTGCATTATCCAATCAATTTTTGCACGCTTATCGTATGGTATGGCGGCAAAAAGAAGGAGATTTAGCCTATTTGGCACAAAAACAATGGACAGCCCCGTTGCCAAAACAGTTACAAGCAATTTATGATTTTTATTTTAAACCATCAAAAGAATAACATTTTGCAAAAAAGTGACAAAAACAGAATGTATATAGTATGGCAAAAACAGGAGGTTACTATATGAAAGCAATTATTTTGGCGGCTGGTTATGCAACCAGATTATACCCTCTGACAAAAGATACACCCAAGGCATTGTTGCCCATTGATAAAAAGCCAATTATTGATTATATTGTAGAACAGATTTACACCATTGAGGAAATAGATGAAATTTATGTTGTCACAAATCATAAATTTGCTCAAAACTTTCAAAATTGGCAAAAACAAACAGCCGGCAAAGCCAAAATCACTGTTTTGGACGACGGTACGACAACAGAGGAAAATAGACGAGGGGCTATTGGAGATATTTCATTTGTGATTGATAAAATGCAAATACAAGAAGAATTGCTTGTCATAGCGGGAGATAATTTTTTTACTTATTCATTGAAAGATTATTATCATTTTTATAAAGAAAAAAATAAAGATTGTGTTTGTGTCAAAGTATGGAAAGATGAAAAGACACTTTGCAATTTTGGAATTGCTCTTTTAGATGAAAATGGAAAAGTGCTGGATATTGAAGAAAAACCCAAAAATCCTAAATCCAATACGGTTGTATTTGCAACATATTTTTATCAAAAAGATACGGTTCCCCTTTTTAAACAATATTTGTCACAAGGAAATAATCCGGACGCTCCCGGTAATTTTCCGGCTTGGCTATATCACAAAAAGGATGTATATGCTTATACATTTGAAGGAGAATGCTATGACATCGGTACAAAAGAAAGTTATGATGAAGTAAGAAAATTGTTTGAAAAATCATAATAGAATAGTTTTTTATAAAAGATGCTTTTGGCTGTCGAATTCGGCGGCCTTTTTTTACAAAATAAGGAGGTTATGTTTTTTGGAATGGATAGAAGTTTTTGTTTCTACAACAAAAATAGGATTGGAAATAGTAAGCGGTTTGTTATATCAATGTGGTTTGACAGGGCTGATGATAGAAGACGGCTCTGATTTTGAAGAATTTTTAAAAAATCCAAATCGTCAATGGGATTATGTAGAAGAAGAATTAGTAGAGCAAAAACAAAAACAACCTACGGGAATTACATTTTTTTTGAGAGATAATGTTTATGGCACAGAACAGCTTTCTGATATCAAAAGCGCTTTGCTTTCTTTGAAATCAAAAGAAAAAGAGTTTGACTTAGGTACATTGGAAGTGACTGTAAAAAATATCAAAGAAGAAGATTGGTCAAATAATTGGAAAAAATATTTTAAACCTTTTCCTATTGGAGATAAAATGATGATAAAACCTTCTTGGGAGGAGCTGAAGGAGCCTACAGATAAGATTGTATTAAAAATTGATCCAGCGCATATTTTTGGCACAGGAACCCATGAAACCACACAGCTATGTATTGAACTGATAGAAAAATTTGTGCAAAAAAAAGATAAAGTGTTAGATATTGGCTGTGGCAGCGGTATTCTTTCCATTGCGTCATTACTTTTGGGTGCAGAAGAAGCCGATGCAGTAGACATTGACCCCAATGCCATTGCCGTTGCTTATGAAAATGCAGACAGAAATGATATCGACAGAAAGCGATATCATGTAACAGCGGGAAATATATTGGAAGATGAAAATCTCCACAAAACATATAGCGGCAAGCAATATGATGTGGTAGAAGCCAATATTGTAGCGGATATCATTATGGCTCTTTCTAAACAAGTACCACAATATATTAAAAAAGGCGGCATATTTATTTCAAGCGGTATTATCAAACAAAGACTGGAAGAAGTCTATCAAGCCTTGAAAGAAAATGGTTTTGTGGTGTTGGATACAAAATATAAAAAAGATTGGGTAGCGATTGTATCTCGTTATGATGGATAAGGAGGCAGAAAAATGCCTAAATTTTTTGTTGCAAAAGAGCAGATAGGAAAGCAAATTACTATTTTAGCAGAAGATGCAAAGCATATCAAAACAGTGCTGAGGGCAAAACAAGGCGAGCAAATGGTTGTTTGTGACGGTGAAGGGACAGACTATATTTGTAAAATAAGTCATATGGTGGAAAAAGAAATACTATTGGATATAGTAGAAAAAAAGGAGTGTCAAACAGAGCCTTCTACCAAAATCACATTATTTCAAGGTTTGCCAAAAGCAGATAAAATGGATATGATTATACAAAAATGTGTAGAGGTTGGCATTGATAAAATTATACCGGTTGCTACAGAACGGGCTATTGTAAAATTAGAAAAAAAAGAAAATAAAAAATTGCAAAGATGGCAAAAAATTGCAGAAGCAGCCGCAAAACAAAGCGGTCGTGGAAAAATTCCTAAAATAGAAAATGTACTTTCTTTTCAAGACGCTATAAAAGAAAGCAAAAAATTATGTTCTGCTGTGATACCCTATGAAAAAGAAACAAAAAGAGGACTCAAAGAGTTTGTAAAAACATTTTCCGGAGATACATTGGGCATATTCATTGGACCAGAAGGGGGATTTTCCCAAGAGGAAATACAGCAGGCACAAAAAGAAGGCATATTGCCTATTACATTGGGAAAAAGAATATTGCGTACAGAAACAGCGGGTATTGTAGCAACAGCAATATTGCTCTATGAATTGGAATAGGGGGAAAAAGTATGATTTACTTTGATAATGCAGCAACAACAAAAGCATCTCAAGAAGTGGTGGAAAAAATGACAGAAATGCTTTGCCAAAATTTTGGAAATCCGGCTTCCGTCAATAAATTGGGACTTCAGGCAGAAAAAGAAATTAGAAAAGCTACAGAAATATTAAGCCAAGGGATTCATTGCAAGCCTTCTGAGATTTTTTATACTTCTGGAGGCACAGAGGGAGATAACTGGGCAATTTTTGGAACAGCCCAAGGCTATCAAAGACAGGGAAAGCATATCATTACCACTGCCATAGAACATCCTGCTGTCAAAAAGCCTTTGCAAGCCCTTGAAGAAAGAGGATACCATGTTACATGGCTTGGTGTAGATAAAGCAGGTAATATCAGTTTGGAAGAATTGGAAAAATCCATTAGAAAAGACACCATATTAGTCAGCGTCATATTGGTGAACAATGAAACGGGAACCATACAAAATGCTGTGGAAATTGGAAATATTATAAAACAAAAAAATCCCCATACATTGTTTCATGTAGATGCTGTACAAGCATTTGGAAAATATCCTATTGATGTGCAAAAAATGAAAATAGATATGTTGACTATGAGCGGACATAAAATCAATGGTCCAAAGGGAGTGGGTATGCTTTATCAAAAAGAAGGCTTGAAAGTAAAGCCTTATCTTTTAGGAGGAGGACAACAGCAAGGACAGCGTTCCGGCACGGAAAATGGCGCAGGGGCGGCGGCACTGGGTGTGGCCGCAGAAATTTGTTTCAAAAATATGAAAAAAAATCATGATACTGTTTTGGAAATCAAAAAAATATTGACAGAAGGCATACTTCAGGAAATTGCGGATACTCAAATAAACGGTGATACATTGGAAAAGGCAAGCCCTTATGTGCTGAATGTAACGTTTAAAGGAGTCAGAAGTGAAGTGTTGCTGCATGCTTTGGAGAGCAAAGATATTTTTGTTTCGGCAGGTTCTGCCTGCGACAGCAAAAAGAAAGTGGGAAGCCCTGTATTGACAGCAATGGGACTGCCTTTTGCGCAGATAGAGGGAGCAGTAAGATTTAGCTTTTGTCAGTACAATACAGCAGAAGAAGCAAAACAATGTTTGAAACAATTAAAAGAGATTGTACCGTTTTTACGCAAATATAACCGATAGGAAGGAAAGAAAATGGAAGAAAAAGTATTGATTGTAAAATTTGGTGAAGTTGCTATGAGAGGCAATAATCGTCATATTTTTATATCCCAGCTTGTAAAAACAATGAGAAATAATTTAGATAAAGAAGGAGATTTTTATATTGTAAAAGAACAGGGCAGGCTGATTGTAGAAGATAGAGGCGCAGAAATGGATTATGACAGAGTGATACCAAGGATTGTACCCATATTTGGATTGGTAGGCGTTTGCCCCGGCGTCAAAACAACAGACCAGTCTATGCAAAATTTAAGAGAAGTAGCGTTAAAACATATGCAAATGTTTTTTGGAAAGGAGAAAACCACTTTTAAAGTGGAAGTCAAAAGGGCAGATAAGCGATTTGCTCTTACATCAAAAGAAGTGGCGGCAGATATTGGAGGATATATATTGGAGAGAATGGACAATCTTACAGTAGATGTTCACAATCCTGCTGTTACATTGAGAGTGGAATTGAGAAATGATGCATATGTATATTCAAAGGTAATAAAAACATTTGGAGGATTGCCTGTAGGCTCCTCGGGAAAAGCAGTTGCATTGCTTTCAGGAGGAATTGACAGCCCTGTAGCGGCATGGATGATGGCAAAAAGAGGCATTGCACTGGAATGTGTTTATTTTCACAGTCCGCCTTATACCAGTGAATGGGCAAAACAAAAGGTAGAAGATTTGGCAGAAAAAATTGCCTGTTTTGCAGGAAGTATAAAGCTTCATATCGTGCCTTTTACACAAGTACAACTTTATTTACTGGAAAAAGTGCCTCATGACAAATTAACCATATTTTTGAAAAGAGCTATGATGAAGACTGCAGAGGAAATTGCCAAAAAAAGCAATGCTTTGGCTTTGATTACAGGAGATAGCATTGGGCAAGTAGCAAGTCAAACTTTGCAGGGAATTCATGCTATTAATTCTATTTGTACAATGCCTGTACTGCGTCCTTTAGCAGGAATGGATAAACAAGAAATTGTAGATTTGGCAAAAAAAATAGGTACTTTTGAAATTTCTATCAGACCCTATGAGGATTGTTGTACTATATTTGTAGCAAAGCACCCCGAAACCAGACCAAAAACAAATGTGATTGAAGGGATAGAGAAAAAATTAACAGAATTAGATGATTTGATAAACAACGCTATATTACAAACAGAAGTGATTGAAAAATAAAAAGGAAAAATGCAGATTGATAGATTATTTCAAATAGTGTATATACTTTTGGAAAAAAAGAAAATAACAGCAAAAGAACTGTCTGAAAAATTTGAAATATCTCAAAGAACAATTTATAGAGATATTGATATATTAAGCCAATGTGGTATTCCTATCTATACAGCCAAAGGTAGAAAGGGAGGTATTTCGCTCTTAGAAGGCTTTGTATTGAATAAGTCTGTTATGACTCAACAGGAACAAGACCAGATATGGACAGCATTACAAAGTCTGCCAAGAGGCGGAGAAGAAGACACAAAAAAAATATTGAAAAAATACAGTAGTTTTTTCCAAAAATCAAATGAAAATTGGATACAGGTAGATTTTTCAAAATGGGGCAAACAAAAAGCAGTATTGTTTGATATGCTTAAAAAAGCCATTTTTCATAAAAATGTGATTTCATTTTTTTATTACAACAGCAGAGGAGAAAAAACATTTCGTACGGCAGAGCCTTATCAGCTTTGGTTTAAACAAAACAATTGGTATGTGAAAGCTTATTGCAGAGAAAAGGAAGATTTTAGAATTTTTAAAGTAAGCCGAATGAAATGTGTAAACATAACAGAAGATATATTTGAAAGAGCCGAGCAACAGCAAATAGAAAATTGTTCAAATGATGCTATGGATATGGTTACAGTGGTTCTGGAAATAAAAAAGTCTATGGCTTATAGAGTATATGACGAATTTGAGGAGAAACAAATTGCATGTAAAAAAAACGGAGATTTTTTGGTGACTATGAAATACATAGAAAACCAATGGCTATATGGATATATTCTTTCTTGGGGTGCATATGCTTTTGTAAGAGAACCTGACCATATCAGAAAAAAAATAGAAAAAGAGCTGAAAAATATGATAAATAAATATAAAATATGACACACAGATGTCTAATTTATTGTGGTATGCTTTCTTTATCAAAAAGGAGGTAATACAAATGGATTATGAAATCGTTTTTTTAGAAGAAAAAACAATAGCAGGATTTTGCAAAAGAACGGCAAATGATAAAAGCGATATGGAACAGGTGATAGGAAGCCTTTGGGAGCAATGGACAAAAGCAGAAAAGGAAGTGAAAGAGAGAAGCAATAACAAGTGTATTGGATTATACTCAAATTATATAGGTATGGAATACGACACAACAGTAGGCTGTGAAATCAAAAAAGGACAGGCAGTTCCCCAAAATATGATACAAAAAACCATACCAAAGGGAAAATATGCAAAGTTTGTTTTGATTGGAGATGTAGTAAAAACAGTACAAAAAGCTTGGCAGGAAATATGGAAAATGGATTTGCAAAGAACATTTACAGCAGATTTTGAAGAATATCAACAAGGAGAGAATATGGAGGAAATGGAAATTCATATTTATGTGGCAATCAAATAGGTTTGAACATTTTTGCAAAGTTTTTATTGGTAAAAGTGATAAAAAATCATAACCACCTCTAAAAGATATAGTTTGCTCCAAGGGATTATAAAAAGCATCCACCCGCCTAGCGGGTGGTTTTTCTCATGCGGGCATAGCCCTCTATTCCTCATGTATGCGTGAACGCATAACCTGATCTGCCAACTGCGCCTCTGTTACCTGCTACCCTTAAAAGGGTTTTCCGATTCCAGTGTTAGCTGTTCTCCCAGTTGATCCTCCCTTCATTGATTCGCTATATATTCGGCTATTC
>DVLQ01000195.1 GCA_018715395.1 Candidatus Coprocola pullicola
TACAAAAATATTTTATTTTCCCCTTAGTAGAACTAGGGATTTTGTTAATCTAAAGCATCCAATCAAAAACATCGGCTTAGTCGATGTTTTACTCTGCCCCTAGAAGAGGCTGTTACCTCCAATGCTTGTAAGTACTTTGAAAGTCAGCCAAGCACTCTACTTCCTCAACTGCCCTTTTGGTAGCTATTTTTATTTCTTTTTTTACTTTTTCACCCGTAAACAAGTCACTTTAACTGATTTGATCTGCCTACAGTCTTGCTTTCACTGATTACTCATATATTTTTTTGTGTTTTTCCAACTGTATCAACATAATATCCTCTACTCCAAAACCTTCTATTTCCATATTTGTATTTTAAATTTGGATCCTATCAAAAATAATGAGATAACTTTTCCCTTTCAAAACATCCAACGATTTCTGACACACTGTATTTGAGCGGTATATCAATCAGCATATATATATGATCTGAACAACATTCTACCGCTATCATTTCTATTGCTTTTCTTTCACATCATTGTCTAAATAGTTTCCCTATTTCAGCTTTCATTTTTCTATATATTATCTGCCTTCTATACTTTGTCACATTTACATTTCAAGTTTCTTCGACACTGTTACGGACAAGATGTTTTAAATCGTACTTTATTAAGTCCTGGTTTAGCTGTATAATCTTATCAGACATGGTTTTATAGCCTCCTTTGATATATTTTGTTGTGGTGACTTCATTTTACCAAACGGCTATAGACTATGTGTATTTTTATGAAATTGATTTTGTGAAATTAATTATATGTTATCTTCCCAACTTGTATATCCTAAACGATTCATATAAAAACCTCCTATACTTTTTTGTCTTGACAGACTTAATAGAATGATAGCATATCTCTGATTCTGTGACATAGCAGTGGATTTTTATTGGTCTATCAATAAAAAACGCCTTTTCAATAATAGAAAAGACGTTTTTTATTATCAAAACTTTCCAAATATAGCAAGCTTTCTAGGTATTACAGTAATGTTAAGAGGCATAGCCGGTCCAAGTTCTCCATCCACTGTTGTTTCATGAAACTGCAAATTTTCTATATCCAAACATTCAATTTGAAACTGCTTTCTTTTTAAATAAAGAACCCCACTATCTTTTACAAATTCTCCATTAAATATTTTAAAAAATAGTTTGGGTAATTCAATCACCGGCTTTGCCTTGATTCCTACAAAATCAAACATACCATCCGTAATCGATGCAGATGGAGCAATATGATTAAATCCACCAGTGCCCGCACTATTGAGTACTAAAAATAAATATAAATCCTCTTCTACTACCTCTTGCTCTGTTGTAATGCGAAAAGGTATCTTTTTAAAATTTGTCAGTTGTTCTATCCCTTTGATATAGTAAGATAAGCTGCCCAATGCATGCTTTAAATCTTTATCTACATTTTGAGAAACATTTGTAAAGAGTCCTCCCGCACAAACATTAATAAAATATTGTTCGTTAACAATACCAATATCAATTTTCTTAGGCTTTTCTGTTGTAATCACATTGCAGCATTCTTCTACATTGCCTGTTTTTAAACCTAAAAATGTAGCAAAATCGTTTGCTGTACCAGAAGGAATCACTCCCAACGGCACATCCATATTTCTCTCCATCATAGCATTTACAACAATATTAATCGTACCGTCTCCACCTGAAACTACAATTAAATCATAATCCATATCCATTGTTAAAATATGTTCTCTGATATCGCCACTTTTGATGGTGCGAAAAATATGCACTTCATATCCGGCTTTTTGAAATACAAAAATACAAATATCTAAATCAAACTTAAACGTTTTGCTGCCTGAATAGGGATTATAAATTAGTTTACATTTTTTCATAAATTCTCCTCCCTTTTTCCTCATTGATTCTGTTATGTTAAAATCATATAGCCAACAGCTCCTTATTGAAAGTACAATAAAATGAAAACAAAAATATTTTCTCTCAAAAAGAAACTGTTTCTATACCATAAATATAAAAATTACTTTTAAAAATTTTACTATTTCCTATCCTCATTGTTTTTCTCATTGCCTTTATGGTGATGGGAAAGATCATTATGGATATCAAAAATATATTTGTCGCAAATCTTTTATTTTCATATTAAAACAGAACTTCCTCATTTGCCTTTTCATTACATTTGTTCGGGTGCTTGTATACCTAACATTGCTAAACCTTCTGATAATACTGTTTTTACTGCAATCACAAGAGCAATTCTTGCTTGTTTTGTATTTTCTTCGCTATTTAATATACTATTGTCATGATAAAATTTATTAAATGCCTGAGCCAAATTTACAATGTGTCTTGTTACAATAAAGGGTTCTAATTTATCTGCTGCCTCTTGTATTTTTTCGGGAAATTGTCCTAATAATTTTAATACTTCTATAGAGGCTTCATCTGTTAATTTTGTATAATCAATATTTTTCGGCAAAGTGCACTGTCCCCGACGCAATATACTGCAAGCACGGGCATGGGTATACTGTACATAAGGTCCTGTTTCTCCATCAAAGTTTAACATTCTTTCCCAAGAAAATACAACATCTTTCACTCTGCTATTATATAAATCATTAAATATCACTGCACCGATGCCAACTTTTTTTGCCACTTCTTCTTTATTTGGCAAATCAGGATTTTTTTCTTCTATAATTTTTTTGGTCTCAGCAATAGCTTGATTTAACAATTCCTCCATCAATACAACATTGCCATGACGTGTGGAAAGCTTTCCACTGTCTAAACTGACAAGACCAAACGGTACATGAATCAAATCTTTCCACCAATCATATCCCATTTTTTTAATAACAGCAAACCATTGAGCAAAATGAAGATTTTGGTCTAACGCAGTTAAATAAATACATTTATCAAAATGATATGTTTTTTTACGATATAAAGCTGCTGTAATATCTCTAGTGGCATATAATGTTCCTCCATCTTTTCTAATAATAAGACAAGGAGGCATTTTTTCTTCCTCTAAATCTACAATCATAGCGCCTTCACTTTCTTTTAAAAGATTTTTCTCTTTTAATTCTTTCACAACTGCATCCATCTTATCATTATAAAAACTTTCTCCTGTATATGCGTCAAAATGCACTCCTAACATATCATAGACTCTATCAAATTCTGTTATACTAATATCATAAAACCATTTCCATAATGCCAGAGCCTCTTCTTGCCCATTTTGCATTTTTACAAACCAGCCTCTTGCCTCATCCTCTAACTGAGGTGCTTTTTCTGCTTCATCATGAAATTTAACATAGATACGCATAAGTTCTTGTATACCATCTTTTTCTACTGCTTCTTTAGAACCCCATTTTTGATATGCCACAATCAATTTTCCAAATTGCGTTCCCCAATCTCCTAAATGATTGATACCTTCGCAACGATATCCCAATTTTTCAAAGATATGATATAACGCATTTCCTATTACAGTAGAACGAAGATGTCCTACATGAAATGGTTTTGCAATATTTGGAGAAGAATAGTCGATAACAATTGTTTTCCCCTCCCCTACCGTACTTTTGCCATAATTTTCTTTTTTTGATAATACCTCTTGTAATACCTCTTGTGCATATACTTGTTTTTTTACAAAAAAGTTAAGATATGCGCCTTGTACTTTAACAGAATCAATAAAATTTGGTTTTTCTATTTTTTCAGACAATTCTTGTGCAATCAATGGCGGGGCTTTACGAAATTGTTTTGCCAAACGAAAACAAGGATATGCAAAATCTCCCATTTCTTTATTTGGCGGTACTTCTATTGTTCCTATGATTTCTTGCTGTGGCTGCTGTGTTACCTTTTCCAACAGATAAGCAATTTCTACTTTAAAATCCATTTTGTTCCCTCCATATAAAATAAGAAAGCCCCATAAAAAAGGCGGCTTTTCTTTGTTTTAAAATGTTTCATATTATATAGTATACCATTGTTTTCTTCTTTTAACAATTTATCATAGTAAGTAGAAAATTGCAAGAAAAAATAGGACGCCGACAGCATTTGACCATCTTTTAAAAAGGAAATATATAAAATAATTTTGAAAAATGTTCATACATAAAATTTAATACTAATGCTAAAGAGGCTACATAGCCAGCAAAAAAAATGACTTTAGAATATGGATTATTTTGTTTTCCTGAAAGCATTGCTTCTAATATAGATTGCACACAAATAATCAAAAACATTTCTCCTGCTAATCTCAAAAAATCTTGCATGATTTTTTTCGCCCCTTTCTTATTTTAAACTTATGAAAATTTTTCTTTTCAAAGAACACTTTTTGTATCATAATAGAAAGAGAGCTTATATCATAAAAAAGGAGTGAGAAAATATGGAAAAAAACAAAAAGAAATTTTCTTTATTTTGTAGTATTACAGCAACTTGTATTATTGCTATCAGCACCATACAAAAACTAATCTTTTGGAAGGCAAATCTAAAAAAAATAGAACAGCCTCTACAAAAACATATTTATCCTTGGAAAGAAGGCAATGTTTGCTATAGTGTATATGGTACAGGGCGTCCTCTTTTACTGCTTCATAATACAGAAATTGGAGCAAGCAGTATAGAATGGCAAAACAATATAAAGAGTCTTTCTCGTATTTATCAAGTATTTGTTCCCGACTTACCAGGATTTGGAGAATCTCAAAAACCAAAAATAACCTACACAGCTTATCAGTATGCTTTATTTATTAACCATTTTATTGAAGATGTGATACAAAGACCTGCTTTCGTTATCGGTTCTTCTGCCTCTGCTGATTTTGCATTGATGGCTTATGCTTTAAAAAGTAAAAATATCAGAAAACTAGTATTAATCTCTCCTACAGGACTTGAAAAAACATTACCTACCAAAAAAGAAAACTATAAACGTATGATATTGCAATGTCCTATATTGGGCACACATTTTTTTATACTGTCTGCTTCTAAAAAAGCCATCAAAAAACAATTAACACAATATTTTTTCTTCAGCAAAGAAATGGTCACAAAGGAATTGATAGACAACTATTATACTATGGCGCATAAAGGAAAGGAACATTCACGCTTTTCATTTGCTTCTGTTCATACAAATTTTACTTCTGTAGATATCCAAAAAGTATTAAAAGATATCAAAATACCATTTTGTGTGATATGGGGAGAAAATAATAAAAAAAATATTGCTCAACATTTAAAAGAAATAGAAGCCCTACGTCATGATGGCACTTATTATTTATTTGAAAATACAAGAATGCTTCCTCATTATGAAAATAGTGAAGTATTTAATGAAACTGTCCATAGTTTTTTACAATAAACAACAGAAAGGATTTTATCAATATGGCAAATCATATCATCGGAACACAACAAGACATGGAACAATGGATGAAAAAAAGCTTTGGAGCCGATTCCCGTTTATACACAAAAGGAATTATCGCTCAGCTTCAACCTTCTTTTATTTCATGCAATTTTGAAAACAGCTCTCTTACATTAGAATTTTCAGCAGAGCAATGGGCTGCCAACCCTGAAGGTATTCTTCATGGAGGAATTTTAGTTACCGCATTTGACACGACATTTGGTGCATTATGCCATTATTATGCCAAACAAAATATGATTAATACTGTTGAAATCAGTACTTCTTTTTTAAAACCCGTTCCTCTCAACTGTAAATATCAAATTACAGCAAAGGCAAACCATGTGGGACGTACCATTACTTCTATGACAGCAGAAGCTTACCTCACTGAAACAAATGTTTTACTGGCAACAGCTTCTACAACATTTATAAAATTACACAAAGAATTTTCTTATCAATTACCTTAAATTTTATAAATCAAAAAAGCCCTGTTTTATACCAACACTCAAACTTTTATAAAGATAAATCAGATTTTATAGACTTAATTTTTTATAAAAAGATATTATACTATTGCTAAAATATACTTTTTTATAAAATTCTTTTGAAAAACTGAGTCGTTTTTCATCAGGGCTTTTATCAAAATATAAAATTTTTTATCCCTAAAGCCTGTCCCTATTTTTATCAATATCATTTATTTTCGGATACGTATCAATATCTCACAGCCATCTTCTTTTTCTTTATTTTCATAAGACACTGTCATACCTGATTTTTTAATAATATCAATGGATTGTCTAATAGAATTTGTAAAAAGACGGATATCCGCAATGTATCTTTTTTCCTTTTGAATATGTCTTTCTCTTTTTGGTCGACACATATGCTCCATAGTTCTTGCAACCAATTCTTCTGTTTGTTTTACAGTTAATTCTTCCTCTGCAATATGCTCTATTAAATCAAGCTGTACTACTTCTTCGGGAATTTTTAATATTGCCCTGCCATGCCGCTCTGTCAACTGATATTGTATGATTTTCTTTTTTACAGCATCACTTAATTTTAAAAGCCTAATTTTATTTGCAATAAAAGATTGGCTTTTGGAAAGTTTTTCCGCCAATTCTTCTTGAGTCATATTATAATCCTCTAATATGCTTTGATACCCTTCTGCTTCCTCTAAAAAGTTTAAATCTTGTCTTTGTAAATTTTCTATTAAAGCAATCAATGCACTTTGATTGTCATTTACATTTAATATGGTGGCAGATATAGTGGTATAGCCTGCTAATTCACAAGCTCTTAGGCGTCTTTCTCCCGCTACCAATTCATAATATGTATTTCCTATTTTTCTTACTGTAATAGGCTGTAATAATCCATACTCTTTTATAGAATTTGCCAATTCTTCCAAAGCCGTAAAATTAAAATATTTTCTGGGTTGATATGGATTAGGTCTAATTTTGTCAATAGGAAGCGCTTGTATTTTTGTATCCTTTCTGAAAAATGTAATATCAGAAAATTTTAAAACCTCCATAGAAAACCTTCCTTTCATTACAGTTATTTTAATATTCTCTTTTTATTTTCCAGATTATACCATATATTTTGATAATATGGTTGTTTTTTCAAAAGCAAAAAAGATTCTTTTCTGACAAGAAAAGAATCTTTTTTTACTATATTATAGGATTTTTTAATACTTTACCTGCTTTTCTGGGATATTGGCTTGGTGTTTGTCTTACTTTTTTGATTAAAACAAGTGTATGCCGTAATTCTATATAAGGAATTGTAATTTGTTTGATTTCCGTTACTTCCCCTCCCAGTACTTGAATTGCCTTTTTTGCTTGGCGCACTTCCTGTTCTGCTTCCGGTCCTTTTAGCGCAATCAATTCTCCTCCTATCTTTACAAAGGGCAGACAGTATTCTGAAAGAGCTGTCAAATTTGCTACAGCACGAGAAACACAATAATCAAACTTTTCTCTGTACTCTGGATTTTTTCCACCATCTTCCGCTCTGGTATGAATGCAAAATACATTCTCTAAATACAATTTTTTTATTACTTCTTCCAAAAATAAAATTCTTTTTTGCAAAGAATCCAACAATGTCATATGCAAAGAAGGACAAACAATTTTTAAAGGAATTCCCGGAAAGCCTGCGCCTGTTCCTACATCAATGACAGAAGTATTTTTCTGCAATGAAACAGCAGAAACAATACTAACGCAATCTGCAAAATGCTTCAACATTACCTCTTTTTCTTCTGTGATAGCTGTTAAATTTATTTTTTGATTCCAATCTAATAACAACTCTTTATACTGCAAAAATTGCTCTATTTGTTTGTCTGTTAAACACACACCCATTTGAGCGCAGCTTTCATACAATATGGTTTTACTATCCAAAAAAAATTCCCTCCCCTACTTATATCTTATTTTGCATTTTCTGTTGTTCCATATAAATCAGCAGTACAGAAATATCCGCCGGAGAAACACCTGTAATACGAGAAGCATGTCCTAATGAAACAGGACGTATAGCATTCAATTTTTGTTGCGCTTCAATACGCAGTCCCTTTATGGTGGTATAATCTAAATTTTCCGGTAATAGCTTCTTCTCCATTTTTTGAAACTGCTCTACCTGTTTCATTTGTTGTTTAATATAGCCTTCATATTTTATTTGTATATTGACTTGTTCTTTTACAGCTGCAGATAACGCTGGTCTATTTTTATCCAATACAGATAATTTTTCATAATCCAATTCTGGACGCTTTATGAACTCAGAAAGACGAACTCCTGTATGAATAGGCGTACTTTCATACTGTTGCAAAAACTTTTGTACTTTTTCAGAAGGAGCAATGACAATACCGGATACTCTTTTTATTTCTTCTTCTATTTGTTTTTGTTTTTCCAAAAGAGCATCATATCTCTGTTGTGAAATTAAACCTAATTCATATCCCAAAGGAGTTAATCTTTGGTCTGCATTATCCTGTCTTAATAACAAACGATATTCCGCACGAGATGTCATCATACGATAAGGCTCTTTTGTTCCCTTTGTAACCAAATCATCTATCAAAACACCAATATATCCATCTGAGCGTTTTAATATTACAGGGTCTTCTCCTTTGATATAACGTACTGCATTGATACCCCCAATCAAGCCTTGTGCTGCCGCTTCTTCATAACCGGAGCTACCGTTAAATTGTCCTGCACTAAATAATCCTTTAATATTTTTAAATTCCAAACTGACTTTTAACTGTGTAGCATCAATACAGTCATATTCTATGGCATAAGCATTTCTTGTAATTTCACAATTTTCCAATCCTGGTATGGTACGATACATTGCCACTTGAACATCTTCCGGCAAAGAAGATGACATTCCCTGTATGTACATTTCCTCTGTACCCTCCCCTTCAGGCTCAACAAAAAGTTGATGTCTTTGTTTATCTGCAAAACGCACTACTTTATCCTCTATAGAAGGACAATATCTGGGACCTATCCCTTCAATCACTCCAGAATACATAGGAGAACGATGTAAATTGTCTTGTATAATTTGATGCGTTTTTTCATTGGTATAAGTGAGCCAACAAGGTACCTGTTCCCTTTGAATATCCTCCGGTGTGTTTTCAAAAGAAAATGGTACAATATTTTCATCTCCATATTGTGGCTCCATTTTAGAAAAATCAAGAGAATTTTTATTCATACGAGCCGGCGTACCTGTTTTAAAACGATACAAACGAATTCCTAAATCTTTCAAGCACTGGCTTAATTTTGTAGCTGCCATTAAATGGTTGGGTCCACATTCTGTTATGGTATCTCCATACAAACAACGTGCTTTTAAATAAGTGCCTGTACAAAGTATAACCGCTTTACATTCATAAATGGAATTTCCATTTGTTTTAACTGCTTTTATCTCCCCATTTTTTACAATAAGTTCTATAATCTCATCCTGTCTAATATGAAGATTTTTTGTTTTTTCCAATGTATGTTTCATTTCTGCTTGATAACGCACTTTATCTGCTTGTGCTCTTAAAGAATATACTGCAGGACCTTTTCCAGTATTAAGCATTTTTGTCTGAATATATGTTTTATCAATATTTTTGCCCATTTCACCGCCTAAAGCATCAATTTCCCTTACAAGATGCCCTTTGGAACTTCCTCCAATACTTGGATTACAAGGCATTAAAGCAATACTATCTAAACTGATGGCAAATAATGTGGTTTTCATACCCATACGAGCTGCCGCCAGTGCCGCCTCACAACCTGCATGCCCTCCGCCAATGACTGCAATATCTATTTTATTCGCTACATATGACATTTTTTGTCACTTCCTTTTTTATTTTTTCATAAAATCTTATAATATTGTTTTTTAGTATTTATTATATGATTATATAATATTTTATAAATCAGATTTTACTATTTTTTATATAATTTTATATAAAATTGTTATTAAAATCAGATTTTATATTTTTACTTATTATTATTTTATTATATTTATTTTTAATCCAAGAATATATGTTTGTATTTTTATTAGATTTTTTATTATAAAAAATATACTATTATTTTCCTAAACAAAACTTTGTAAAAATGCGGTTTATAATTTCTTCATCTACTGTATCCCCTGTAATCTCTCCCAATGCTCTATTGGCGTCCTGTAAATCCATAGAAATAAAGTCCTCCGGCATTTTTGTAGTGATGGTGACTAAAGCTCGTTCCATTGCCTCTTTTGCTTGATATAAAGCATTCTTATGGCGAACATTGCCCAATATGCCATCGTCAGCAGATATTATGCTTCCTCCAAAAAATAACTCTTTTAATTGTTCTTTCAACTGCTCAAAACCCTTATTTTCTTTTACAGAAATAGGTATAATATACTTTTTATCAATATATTTTTTTAGCATCTGTACCGTTATTTTTTGCTCCAAATCTATTTTATTTAACAACAAAATTGTTTTTTTATCTTTTACAAACTGTAATATCTCTTCATCTTCCTCATCTAAAGGTCTGGAAGAATCCAAAACAAGTAATATCAAATCTGCTTTTTCTGCATAGGATTTGGATTTTTCTACACCAATTTTTTCTACAACATCACCTGTTTGACGAATGCCTGCAGTATCTACAATTTTAATAGGGATGCCTTCTATGTTAATATATTCTTCTAAAGTATCCCTTGTCGTTCCGGGAATATCTGTTACAATAGCTCTTTCCTCATCCAAAAACCAATTTAACAATGATGATTTTCCTACATTTGGCTTTCCAATAATAACTGTTTGCAAGCCTTCGCGTATAATTTTTCCTTTTTCTGCATTTTCCAAAAGATGTTGCATTTCTTCTATGACAGATTTTGTCTTTTTCTCCATAGTTTGATAGGTATCTTCTTCAATATCATGCTCTGGATAATCAATGGCAGCTTCTATAGAAGCAATCATATCCAATAAATCGGAGCGAAGCTCTGTTATTTTTTTATACAGCCTTCCGCCTAACTGATTTACTGCAGATTGTCTTGAAATATCTGTTTTTGACTGTATTAAATCAATAACAGCTTCTGCTTGAGATAAATCAATTCTGCCATTTAAAAAACTTCTTTTTGTAAACTCTCCCGGCTCTGCTAAACGAGCGCCATTTTGTAACAATAATTCCAGTATTTTTTGCATAACCAGTATACCGCCATGACAATCTATTTCTACCACATCTTCTTTCGTATATGTGTTTGGTGACTTCATCACCATAACTAAAACTTCATCAATAATATTATCTTTTTTTGTATCAATAATAGTTCCATATGATATGGTATGACTTTTTTTATTGAATAAAGAAGTATTATTTTTCCCTTTAAAAACTTTATTTGCTATAGAAATAGCGTCTATACCACTCATACGCACAATACCAATGCCACCTGTTCCTCCCGTTGATATCGCGGCAATGGTATCTTCTAATGCTACATTGTGCATTGTTTGTCCTCCTTTTGATTCAAAAAAACCGATATATTACTGCAATATATCGGCTTTTTTATAACACTTTTCTATTATTTTAATGTAATCACTACATTACGATAAGGCTCTTCTCCTTCACTATACGTAGTCACATAGCGGTCATTTTGTAAAGAAGCATGAATAATTCTTCTTTCATAAGGATTCATAGGCTCTAATACTACATTTTTCTTTGTTTGTTTTACTTTCTTAGCTAAGTTAAAAGCCAAGCTTTCTAATGTTTCTTTTCTTCTTTGGCGGTAATTTTCTGTATCCAGTATAATACTAATATAAGGCGCACTGCCTTTATTGACTACAAGGCTCACAAGATACTGTAAAGAATCTAATGTCTGTCCTCTCTTTCCAATCAAAACGCCCATCTCGTCACCTTTTAACTCAATAGAAAGATGCTTTTCTTTCAATTTTGTTTCAATAGAAACAGTCAAACCCATTGCTTGGAATATTTCATCTAAAAAAGCTACAGCAATTTTATCCGGTTGAAATTTTTTTGCTACTTGTATTACAGCATCTTTTCCGCCAAACATTCCCAAAAATCCCTTTGTTCCAGGATCAATGACAGTGACTTCAACTTCATCTTTAGAGGCATTGAGTTCTTTTAATGCTTCATGTAACGCATCATCTACAGTTTTTCCACTTTTCGTTATTTTATCCATTTTGCAGAGCCTCCTTTTCAAAT
>DVLQ01000196.1 GCA_018715395.1 Candidatus Coprocola pullicola
TTATGTGGACACAGCAGTAAAAAATGCAGAAAGAATAGCCGAATATATAGCGAATCAATGAAGGGAGGATCAACTGGGAAAACAGCTAACACTGGAATGGGAAAACCCTTTTAAGGGTAGCAGGTAACAGGGACGCAGTTGGCAGATCAGGTTATGCGTTCACCCATACGCGAGGAATAGAGGGCTATGCCCGCATGAGAAAAACCATCTGCTAGGCGGGTGGATGCTTTTTTGTATAGAGAAAACCATGCATTAGACGTGTGATTGAAAAAAGCCTTTCGGCGTTGAGGTAGAAGTGATAGAGGTATTATAAATATACATAGTTTGGAGTATGCAAAATAGGATTGCAAATAGCACATAATATTTGTACCAAAATATAGCAGTGAAGTGTTTTATAAAAGCAATAGGAGAAATATTGTGTAAATGGAAAGAGTGGATATACAAAAGTATGATCGGCTCATGTACATATGCTCATAAGATACTGCCAAAAATAAATATATCAAGTTTTATGGAGCATTTAAAAGGAAAATGTGATGGAAATAATTTCATGAATTGAAATGCAAATAGGGGGATTTTGGTGTAAAGACTATGATACAGCAGTAAAAATGCAGATAATATAGATTCAATCCATTAAGAGAAGCGCAATTACAAAAGCAGCTAACACTAGAGTCGGAAAAAACTTTTAACAGTAGGTAACGAATGCACCTTGAAAGATTAGATTATAGCGTTAGGCATAAGCGAAAAACGGCTATGGTCTCATAGAAAAAAACATCTGCTAGGCGGATGAAGGTTTTTTATAATATTTTTATTGAAAAAGGTTATGTCAGAAACAGTATAGCAAAGCAAGCAACTGCATAGGTATATAAAAATAGTATTTTTTTTGGAGGGATAGCGTTTGTTTGGCCGAGGATTCAAAAGAGGCATGGTAAATGCGTTAGAATTGCCCAAAGAAGTGATATTAAATCTTCCTTTGATTTCTCTGACAGGAAAAGAAGAACTTGTCATTGAAAATTATAAAGGAATTGTAGAATATAGCGATGAGATAATAAGAGTCAGTACGGCAGTGGGAGTACTGCGTGTTGGCGGAAAGGGACTACTTCTAAAACAGTTGACGTCAGAATGTATTGTAATAACAGGAAGTATACAAAATATAACATTTTTAACATGAAAAATAGTAGAAAATGCAGATGAGGTGAAGGAATGTTTTTAGCATTATGGTATTATTTGCATGGATATGTTATGATAGAGGTATCCGGTTTTTCTGTAGAACGTTTTGTCAATATGGCGGCTTTTAGAGGGATTTATTTATGGAATATACAGCCAAAAGGAAGCGCTGTACAGATGAATGTTTCTGCAAAGGGGTATAACCTTTTGGCAGAATGTGCAGAAAAAACGGGCTGTCGTTATGAAATGGTTTGCTTATGCGGTTTACCGGCAGTATTGAAAAAATATAAAAAAAGAAAAGTATTGTCTTTGGGGATTCTGATTTTTGTTGGCATATTATATGCATTATCTTCTTTTGTATGGGTAGTGGAAGTACAAGGCAATGAAAGAATTGAAAAACAACAGCTGCTAAAAGCCTGCCAAGAAGCAGGTATGGCTCCTGGAACATTAAAATGGAATATTCATACAGATGATATCACACAATATTTGTTAGAAACATTTGAAGATATTTCTTGGGTAAGCGTTTCTATTGACGGCACAGAGGCTTTGATACGCATTGTAGAAACCATACCAAAGCCGGAAATCATTGATAAACAAACGCCAAGCGATTTAGTGGCAAAAAAAGACAGTGTGATTCAAAGTATTATCACAGAAGCAGGAACACCTATGGTACAGTCAGGAGATGTTGTAAAAAAAGGAGATGTATTAATCAGCGGTGAAGTAGTGCTTGTAGTAGGAGATGAAGAAGAGGCAGGCAGAGAATATGTGAATGCAAGAGGAACAGTATTGGCAAAGACGTGGTATACTTTAGAAGAGGAGTTGCCTTTAAGCTATACAGAAAAAAAGTATACCGGTATAGAAAAAAAAGATAAAAGCCTTTTGATAGGAGATACAATTATCAACATCATGCAGCCTAATATGGAAGACGGCTCTTATGAAAAAAAGCATACAGGCGGAAATCAATTAGCAATAGGAGATTTTAAGCTGCCTATATCATGGGCAGAAGAAACCTATCAGCAATATGAAACAATCCAAAAAACAAGAACAGAACAAGAAGCCAAAAAACAACTGGAAACACAGCTAAAACAAAAGGCAGAAGAAATGGTGCAAGAAGAAATAGAAAATATTGAAATACAATATGAGGTCAAAGATGATACGTTATTAGCAAAAGCAACAATAACAGTAATTGAAGATATTGCACAACAACAGAAAAAACAAAATACAGCACAAGAAAATATCATGCAGGAAAATCAGGAGGAATTATGAGTCAGCAAGAAAGAAGACTTCAAATAGAAAATCAGTATATTATAGCAGTTTTTGGGCAGTTTGATAGTAATCTGAAAAAAATAGAGCAAGTATGCAATGTGCAGATTGTCAATCGAGGAGACGATATAAAAATTATAGGAGAACAAAAACAAACAATACGAGCTGAAAAGGTACTGCTTTCTTTAGAAGCATTGGCAAAAAAGGGAGAGGAAATTACAGAGCAAAATGTGACCTATTTACTTCAGACAGTAGAGGAAATGGATTTGCAAGAAGTAGAAAAGGTATATGACGATTTTATTTGTATGACGGTCAACGGACGACCTGTTAAACCAAAAACATTGGGACAGAAAAAATATATTGATTTGATTAAAAAAAATACAGTAGTATTCGGTATTGGACCGGCAGGCACAGGAAAAACCTATTTGGCAATGGCAATGGCCATTACAGCATTTAAAAATGAGGAGGTAAACAGAATTATACTCACAAGACCGGCCATTGAAGCCGGGGAAAAGCTAGGATTTTTGCCGGGAGATTTGCAACAAAAGGTAGATCCCTATTTAAGACCTTTGTATGATGCACTTCATGAAATTATGGGAGCGGATACATTTATGAAAAATATGGAAAAAGGACTTATTGAAGTAGCTCCTCTTGCTTATATGAGAGGACGCACACTGGATAATGCCTTTATTGTATTAGATGAAGCACAAAATACAACTCCGGAGCAAATGAAAATGTTTTTGACCAGAATCGGTTATGGTGCAAAAGCAGTGATTACAGGAGATTTGACACAAGTAGACTTGGCGGAAGGAAAACGCTCCGGTCTGTTGGAGGCAACAAAGATATTGTCTGGTATAGAAGGCATTGGTATGATTACATTAACAAACAAAGATGTTGTAAGACATCCACTTGTACAAAGGATTATACAGGCATATGAAAAGTTTGAAAATAGAAAACGGAAGTGAGAACCATGGAAAAAGAAAAGCAACCATTTTCTCAGCGGAAATATTTTTCTTGCGTATTGCTAGGCATTAGTTTTTTGGTGACGGTGTTTTGTATTGCTACAGGCTCTTATGTTCAGACAATGGAAAATGTGCAGATAGGCTCTGTAGCAACAAAACGATATGTCGCTTTAAAAGATGAAGTAGATGTGATAGAAACAGCTAAGAAAAAACAAGAAGCGGCAAATACAGTAGGTCCTTTATATAAGCATGATTTGGAAGTGGAGAAAACGTCTATAGAAGAAATGGAAGCATTTTTTAAAAAATTAGATGAAATGCAGGGAACATTACAAGAAGGGGAAAGCCTTTCTGACGCTATTAAAAATACATCATTGAAGCTTCCAGTGGTACTTTCTGTAAGACAATATGGCGCTTATCAAGCATTAAGCCAAGAAGATAAATTGGCATTTCAAAGGGATTGTATTACGATTATAAATGATTTATATGAACAAGGAGTGACCGGAGAAGCCCTTGAAAAAAGCCGAGAACAGGCAGAAAGCAATTTGCAGGGGACAAGCTGGAATACGGAATTAAAACAAATGGGCGCAGCCATACTAAACAGCGCTTTAGAGGCCAATCTTGTATTAGATATAGACGCTATGAACTTAGCAAGACAAAAAAAAGAAGATGAAGTAGAAGATGTTATCATCAAAAAAAATCAAAAAATTGTAGATGAAGGTGAAATTATTACTGCTGAAATTTATAGCAAATTAGAAAATATGAATTTAATTAATACAAAAGATAGTACAGAAAATGCAGTGCCTGTATTGGGCAGCGTTGTAGTAGTATTGTTGGTATTTGGAAGTGTATTTTTATTTTTTTATTCCAGTAACAAAAAATGGCATAGCCTCAAAAGAAATGAAACAGTAATACTTTTTTGCATTTATATTATGATGGTGCTTTTACTGCGGATTATGAGTGAAGTTCCTTATTTTACACTGATACCTTTGGTGATATTTCCTATGCTTTTATCACTGCTTATCAGTAAAAGAGTGGCATTGCTTTTAAATTGTTTTATCAGCATTATAGGCTGTTTTATATTTAATGGAGATGTAGAATTTTTGTTATATTTTTTAATAACAGGAGAATTTGCGGCATTGATTATGGGTTATACAGAAAAAAGAAGATATGTACTGCCAGTGGCGTTGGCAATGGCAGGAATCAACTTTGTTTCTATGTTTGCTATTGGGCTGTTTTTTGAGAAAGGATATTCTCAAGGGTTGCTATATTCTAGTATTTATGCCGCAGGAGCAGGATTGATTTCTGTGATATTGGTAATGGGCAGTTTACCTTTTTGGGAGGCGATATTTGAAGCAAATACGCCATTGCGGCTTTTGGAATTAACAAATCCTAACAATGAGCTTTTGAGAAGACTGATGATTGAAGCGCCCGGCACATATCATCATAGCTTGATTGTAGCAAATTTAGCAGAAACGGCGGCTTATGAAATTGGCGCTAATGCATCGTTGGCAAGAGTAGGAGCTTATTATCATGATATTGGAAAGTTGAAATATCCCTTATATTTTGGTGAAAATCAGGCAGGCGAGAATCCTCATGACCAACTGGAGCCTTACAGCAGCGCGCAAATCATTATTGCTCATACAAAAGCCGGGGCAAAAATGGGAGAAGAAAAAGGACTGCCAAAAGCCATTATCAATATTATAGAAGAGCATCATGGAACTTCGCTTGTAAAATATTTTTACTATAAAGCCATAAAGCAGTATGGCAGTGAATCGGTTAAAGAGGAGGACTACCGTTATCAAGGACCAATTCCCCAAAGCAGAGAATCTGCTATTGTGATGATGGCAGATACAGTGGAGGCGGCTGTCAGAAGTATGCTGGGACAGGGAAAGACATTACAAGAGGCTGAGGATTTTATTCAAAATTTGATTAAAGATAAGTTGGACGATGGACAATTGGATGAGAGCGGATTGGCCATTTCAGATTTAGAAAGCATTAGAAAGTCTTTTGTAGAAGTGTTTCGCGGAATGTATCACAATAGAGTGGTTTATCCCAAAAAAGAAGAAATAGATGCCATTAAAAAACAACAGCAGCAAAAAGAAGAGGAGAAACAATCATGACAGTATGGATAGATAATCGAACTGCATTTGAATGGAATGCATTTTGGGAAGAGATTGTCAAAAAGGCTGTGCGGACAAGCCTTTTGTATGAAAATTTTGAGCAAAAGTGCGAAATTAGTGTTTCTATTGTAACAGAAGAAGAAATACAAAAAATCAATAAAACATTTAGAAATGTGGATAGCCCAACAGACGTGTTATCTTTTCCACAGCTAACATTTGAAGAAGGGGAAATAGCACAGGTCAATGAAAAGGATGAAATCATACTGGGAGATATTATTATTTCTATAGAAAGGGCAAAAAAACAATCGGAGGAATACGGACATAGCTTAGAAAGAGAAATTGCTTTTTTGACAGTGCATAGTATGCTTCATTTATTAGGATATGACCATATGCAAAAAGAGGAAGAAAAAGAGATGTTTTTCAAACAAGAGCAGATATTGCAGCAAGCAGGTTTTTTTAGAAAAGAGGGGGAAGAACTGTGACAGAAAGGCAGTTGATACAAAAAGCAAAACAAGCAATGCAGCAAGCCTATGCCCCTTATTCTCATTTTCGAGTGGGAGCGGCTGTGATGACCAAACAAGGAAAAGTATTCACAGGGTGCAATGTTGAAAATGCCAGTTATGGAGCCAGCTGTTGTGCAGAAAGAACAGCTATCTTTAAAGCAGTATCAGAAGGAGAAAGAGAACTTGCAAAAATTGCGGTGGTATCAGAAAGTGGGAAATTAACGCCTCCTTGTGGTATTTGCAGACAAGTGCTTTTGGAATTTATGCCGGAGGGGAGTGTGATTTTGGAGCAAGGAGAAGGCGGTATCAAAATATATACTGTAAAAGAATTGTTGCCTGTAGGGTTTGTATTATGATAAGGAAGTGGTTTTTTTGAAAATCAATTGGATAAAAGAATTGGTGGTAGGAGCGCCGGAAAAGGCAGAATTGTATGTGGTAATTTCTGCAAAGGAAGCCATTGAAAAATTGTATAGATGGAGCCGGCAGACAGGAGCGATTATAGATGTTTGCAGTGTAGAAGTAGAAAATGGAAAAGAAATTATGACGGCAGTCATTGCAAAAGATAGCATGACATTATTGGTAGTGGCAAAAGAAGAAAAACAAGGGGCAAAGATATATCTATCCGCCAATGGCAAAAAAGGAGCACCTTTGCTCCATTCTATATTTAGAGTACAAAAGGTAAGAGATTATTTAAACAGCGCTATTGATATGCTATTATCCGTAACAGAAAAAATTATGTAAAAAATGGTTTTGAAAGATATGACATTATAATCAATGGTACATATTCTAATAAAAAGTGTGACCAATAGAAAAGAGGTGGCAGATGTGGGAGAGAAAAGCTGGGAGGTATTGGAAGGAGCTTGCTATGGCTGTAAAAAATGCAGGCTTTGGGAAACCAGACACAATGTGGTGATTGGAAAAGGAAACAGAAATGCAGACATTATGTTTATAGGAGAAGGTCCGGGGCAACAGGAGGATTTGCAGGGACAGCCCTTTGTAGGTCCGGCGGGGCAATTGTTGGACAAGATGCTTTCTGCCATTGGTCTGACTGTAAATGACGTTTATATTGCCAATATTGTAAAATGCAGACCTCCGGGAAACAGAGACCCTCATGAAGATGAACAAGAAGCTTGTTTAAATTATTTACGATATCAGCTGATGCTTGTACAGCCTAAAATCATTGTATGTCTAGGCAGAATTGCAGCTATGGCAATTATCTCTCCTACTTTTCGTATTACAAAACAAAGAGGAGAGTGGGTGCAAAGAAAGGGATATTGGATAACAGCCACATTTCATCCTTCTGCATTGCTAAGAGATGAAAGCAAAAAACGTCCTGCTTGGGAGGATTTTAAAAGTATTCGACAAAAATTAACACAGTTGCAGCAAAATGAAGTATAAATATGTATTTTTGGAAAGGAAGGAAACAATTTGCAAAAAAAATTTCAGTCTGGTTTTGTATCGCTAGTAGGCAGACCAAATGTAGGAAAGTCTACATTGATGAATCATTTCATAGGAGAAAAAATTGCGATTATATCTAATAAACCTCAAACAACAAGAAATAAAATCACAAGTATTTTGACAAAAGAGCATTTTCAATGCGTTTTTATTGATACGCCGGGGATTCATAAGCCAAAGCATAAGCTGGGAGAATATATGGTCAAATCTGCAGAAAATGCGTTAAATGAAGTAGATGTGGTATTGATGCTCATTGAACCAACAGAACGTGTACTGGAAATGGACAAGTATGTCATAGAAAGATTAAAAAATGTCAAAACGCCTGTTGTGCTTGTCATTAACAAAATTGATACCATAGAAAAACAGAAGCTTTTGAAAGTGATTGACCAGTACAGACAGATATATGACTTTGCAGAGGTTGTGCCGATTTCTGCCATAAAAGGACAAAATACAGAAAGTCTTTTGCATGTGATTGAAAAATATTTGCCTGAAGGTCCTCAGTATTTTCCGGAAGATATGGTGACAGACCAGCCTGAAAGGCAGATTGTAGCCGAAATAATCAGAGAAAAGGCATTGCATTTATTGGAAGATGAGATTCCTCATGGTATTGCAGTGGAGATAACGTCTATGAAAAAACGTCCCAATAAAAACTTGGTGGATGTAGAGGCAACCATATACTGTGAAAAAGAATCTCATAAGGGAATTATTATAGGAAAGCAAGGCAGTATGCTCAAAAAAATTGGTTCTCGTGCTCGAATAGATGCAGAAAGGCTTCTTGGGTCGCCTATTTATTTACAGCTTTGGGTGAAAGTAAAAAAAGACTGGAGAGATAGTGATTTTTTACTAAAAAATTTTGGGTATGATACTAAAAAAATATAAAAAACTGTCGTTTTTTGCCAGTATAGAGAAACAAAAATCAGAAAAAAATAATATAGTGACAAATACAGTACAGAAAAGAGGTTTGTACAAATATGGAACAAAACTTCTATTGGAACAAGTTTGCTAAAAGCGGCAGTGTGCTGGATTATCTATACTATAAAGAGGCAGAAAAATATAAAAAAGCAAAAGAGAAAGACATTCAAAAACGAAAACAACAAATAGAAGAAATGTAGGTGTAGATTTGGCAATAGATACCATACGAGGCATTGTTTTAAAAGAAATGCCCAAAGGAGAAACCAGCAAACAGATGATTGTTCTGGCAAAAGGTTTAGGAAAAATATGGATGACAGCAAAGGGAGCCAGAAAACAAAAAAGCAAATTACTGGCAGGCACACAAATGTTTTGTTACTGTGATTTTCAGGCTTATGAAAACAGAGGATTTTATACTGTTTCTCAAGCAGATATCATAGAAAGCTTTTATGATTTGCGTTTGGATGTGGACAGACTTTCCAGTGCAATATATGCTGTGGATTTTGTAGAGCATATTGCTGTTAGCGGCATGGAACAGGACAATGTATTATTGTTACTATTAAAAACATTTCAAATGCTGTCAAAAGAAACATATTCTCCTTTATTAATCAGTCGTATTTTTGAATTAAAGATGCTTCAGATGACGGGAATTATGCCAAATATGACGGAAAAATGCAGTGTTTGCGGTAAAAAAGCCTCAGAGTATTTTAGCGTAATGGCAGGAGGCATGGTATGTATGGAGCATAGAGGCGGCGGCAGAAAAATAGCGTCCGGTACAAAAAATGCTATGCAGTTTGTATTTTTGCAGCCTCTTGCAAATGCTTTTCAATTTTATGTTTCTTCGCAGGTGTTAAAGGAGTTGGATAAAATTTTGGAAGAATACATACAGATGCACATGAACTTAAGGCTAAGTACAAGAGATTTTGAAAAAAGGTATAAACAATACTAAAAAAGATATGTTAGAGTATGAACAAATACAGTAATATAAGCAGTTACAAAACAAAGTACAAATTTTTGGAGCAAGATTTGTTTTTTGAAAAAAGAGAGAATTTTAAAATTTGTTGATGGTGTTTTATAAAAATATTGAAAGTTTGAGTTTAAATGTTTTTACAGACAATCAAAAAATACATTGTGCTAAAAAAGACTATTGACTTTCTAAAAAAGACATGATAAAGTGATGTCATTGAAAAAAGAATATGCTGTGATGAAAAAGAGGAGTATCTGTTGGAAGTTTTCAGAGAACGTTGTCAAAAGGGTGAAAGCGACGTAATGGAAAACAGAGAAGGGCGCTTTGGAGCAGATTTTACCAGAGAGGACTAGGGCAAAAGGCTTTAGTCAAAAAGGGTGGAACCGCGGAAGAGATATGCTTTCGTCCCTTGCATTGACGTAAGGGAGGGAAGCTTTTTTATATGAAAAAATAATGTGATGTTGATATACTCAAAAAATGTTACAAAAGTGATTGCATTTTATAAAATAACAATGGTTTTGTATTAAAACAGTTTTGTGTGGTTTGATAAAAAATGCAGTAAACTATTTTTATACAGTAAAACAAAATATAAAAATGATGATAGCAAAGTTTTAGAATACCAATGAAATAAAAAATCATTGTATATTGAAAAATAATTTATACTCATGGAGTAAAGGGAATTATACTAAGTTTAGATGAAAAAAAATTCTATGCTTAAGATTAGAAAAATGAAAGAAAAGAGGATAGGAGTATTTGAAAAATATTGTAATCAGCCCCGATGGCGATAGAAAAGTTTATTCTGTTGCAGAGAATTTGGAAACATATTCTCTAGAATTTTCTATATGGCTGCAAACAAAGTCCTCATGCAAAGAAATATAGAATGTGTGGAGTGTTGCATGATAATGAAGAGGATGATTGAAAAAAGTGGGTATTTGCAAAAGAACCGACTTTGCTTGTATAAAATTTAGTATGGATTGATTTTGGTGCTCCTTTGTGGGAAAAATATAAAGATTGTGTTGAATTTCATTTTTAAAACAATGATGAAAATATTTGGCGATGTTATTGCAGAAGTGAACAAACATGACAGTAGAGCATAAACGAAAAAGAAGCTGATTGGAATGTATTATTTTTGAAGGAATTTCAAAACAAATAAGATAAAAAGATTATTGTTTTTCTTTTAGAGAAAGAGTTGTTTTTTATAAAACAGCATTATAAAATGTCATTTGTTATAAATCAATTTTGAGAAAGAGATTTTTGAAATGTTATTGAAAAGAATAAAAACAAAGAAGGGAGTTTTTGGATATGGCAGAAGTAACAATGGAAAAAATTGTAGCATTGGCAAAAAACAGGGGGTTTGTATATCCCGGTTCTGAAATTTATGGAGGCTTGGCAAATACATGGGATTATGGTCCTATTGGGGTGGAATTGAAAAACAATGTAAAAAAAGCATGGTGGAGAAAGTTTATACAAGAAAGCCCTTATAATGTGGGAGTGGACTGCGCCATATTGATGAATCCTCAAACATGGGTAGCGTCGGGTCATGTAGGCGGCTTTAGCGACCCTCTTATGGATTGCAAGGAATGTAAAGAAAGATTTAGAGCAGATAAAATGATTGAAGAATACAGAAAAGAAAAAGGTATGCCTGAAATCAGCATTGATGCCTGGAGCAATGAAGATATGAAAAGGTTTGTGGAAGAAGAAAAAATTCCCTGCCCAAACTGCGGCAACCATAATTTTACAGACATTCGCCAATTTAATCTGATGTTTAAAACGTTTCAGGGAGTTACAGAAGATGCTAAAAATACAGTATATTTAAGACCCGAAACAGCACAAGGGATTTTTGTAAATTTTAAAAATGTACAAAGAACTACCAGAAAAAAATTGCCTTTTGGTATTGGTCAAGTTGGAAAATCTTTTAGAAATGAAATCACTCCTGGTAACTTTACATTTAGAACAAGGGAATTTGAACAAATGGAATTAGAGTTTTTCTGTAAGCCCGGCACGGATTTACAATGGTTTGAATATTGGAGAAAATACTGCAAAGAATGGTTATTGCATTTGAATATCAAAGAAGAAAATATTCGTTTGCGTGACCACGAAAAAGAAGAACTGTCCCATTACAGCAATGCTACGACAGATATTGAATTTTTATTCCCCTTTGGATGGGGAGAACTTTGGGGCATTGCTGACAGAACGGACTTTGACTTGACTTGTCACCAAAATACTTCAGGACAGGATATGACATATTTTGACCAAGAAACAAATGAAAAATATATTCCATATTGTATTGAACCATCATTGGGGGCAGACAGAATGACATTGGCGTTTTTGTGCAATGCTTATGATGAAGAAACATTAGAAGACGGAGATGTTAGAACAGTACTTCGTTTTCATCCTGCCATTGCGCCAATTAAAGCAGCGGTGCTGCCATTATCCAAAAAGTTGTCTGAACAGGCTCAAGAAGTTTATGCTATGCTTTTAAAAGAATTTCAGTGTGATTATGACGATGCAGGAAGTATTGGAAAACGCTACAGAAGACAAGATGAAATTGGCACTCCTTATTGTGTAACATTTGATTTTGAATCCTTAGAAGATAAAGCAGTGACCATTCGAGATAGAGATAGTATGAAACAAGAAAGGATTGCCATTGACCAGTTGGTAGCATATTTAAAAGAAAAAATGGAATTTTAATAAAAAAGAAAGGCTGTCGAAAAAAACGACAGCTTTTTTGTATAGAGAAAACCACGCGTTGGACGCGTGGTTCAAAAAAGCCTTCTGGCGTTGAGGTAGAAGTAAAAACTCCTTTTCACTATAATACAATTGCGGTCCACCAACTGCAAGAAATAAAGTGAAAAGGAGGTCCGTATATTGGAATTACGGATATACATAGTTTATGGCATACAAAATGGAATTGCAAATATCATATTGTATTTGCACCAAAGTATAGAACAAAAATGTTTTATATGAAAAAAGGAACATAATAAGGGAAACATTGAGAAAATTGTGTGGGTAGAAAGGTGTAAATATGCCAAAAACAGAAGTATGTTCGGATCATACAGATATGCTGGTAGGAATATCGTCTAGTGCATTAAGGGGATATTTGAAAGGAAAAAGCAGTACCATGTGATGGGAACAATTTTGTGAGTGAATACAAGTATGGAAATAAAAAGTTTTTGATACAATAGTAAAAAATGCAGACACAATGGCTGAATACATAGAAGAAAAAATCAACTGAAAGAGCAGCTAAGACAGGCATGGGAAAATCTTTGTAACAGTAGCAGAGCTACAGTTGGCAGAGTAGGGCATGGGATTATGCATAAGAAAGGAACAAAGAGCTATGCTCCCATGAGAAAAAACATTCGCTAGGCGTCTGGTTGATTTTTATTGGTAAACCAATAAAAACCCCCTAGCTATGCTAGGGAAATCAGCGAGCTTTAGCTTCAAGCAAAAACTTTCTATGTTATCATTATTTTGAGTTTGTCAAGACACAAAAAAGCATAGGAGATTTTGATATGAATCGTTTAGCACATAACAAGTTGGGAATATAAATATTATATTGTAGTTACGCCAAAGAATAAAAGACAGATACTATATGCAAAAATGAAAACTGAAATAAGGAAAATACTTAAACAAGTATGTGAAAAAAAGCAATAGAAATGATAGCCACAAAATGTTGCCCGAATCATATACATATATTGATTTGTATACTGTCCAAATACAGTGTGTCAGAAATAGTCAGATATTTGGAAAGAAAAAGTTCTCTCATTATTTTGATAGAGAGGCAGTTTGAAAATACAAATATGGAAATAGAATGTTTTGGCGTAGACAATATGGAGTTGATACAGTTGAGAAAAATACAAAAAAATATGTGAATATATCAATAATCTATTAAAGAAAGATTGGATGATAGAGTAAATTAGTTAGTATATTGCTCCATTTATGAGTAAAAAGGTAAAAGTAAATAAAAATAGCCTCAAAAGCTGGCAGTTGAGCAAGTAGAGCGTTTGTCTGGATTTCAAAGCCATGCGGGCAACAGCCTATTTTAGAGCCGGAGCAGACAATAGAAATGGTTCTGGTATGAAAAAGTCTGTTTAAACGGAACAGGCAAAGAAAATGTTGTCATCTTTTATGCAGAAAGATAGTAATTGTATTATGAAAAGAACACTTGAACAAAAATATAATTTAATATGATTATAAATAGAAAAACAGATTTATAAGAGCATTTTTTATAAAAAAATAAGATAGATAAAATCAGTATAGAAGTATTTTTGTTATAAAAAACAACAAAAAAGGAGAAATGGATTTTCTATGTCAAAAAAAGATTTTGTATAAAATAGATAAATAAAATAGACAAATAAAAAAGAAGTAAAAAGTATATCAAAAATAAAATGCCTATTTTAGGCTTGAAATAAAAAAATGTTTTTTATAAATATAGTGCAGATTGCTATTTTTGAAAAAAGGTACTATAAAAAAATATTGCAATATAGACATATATTATAAAAATACTATAAAAAATTTAGATATAAAAGCCAGTGTAAAAATATGTCGATGGATGGGATATAAAAAATGAAATAATATACAAAAATTCATTGTACTTTTTGCTAAAAAGTGGTATATTAGTTAGTACAAGATATGTAAATAAGTGACAGACAGTAAAATAAGGTTTTTTGTTATTTTAAGACATATCAAAATTTATTTCACTTAGGATGAATGGTTGTTAGGAGGTATTTGACATGGGTAAGAAATATGTATATATGTTCAGCGAAGGAAACGCTTCTATGAGAAACCTTTTGGGCGGAAAAGGCGCGAACTTGGCGGAAATGACTGTAATGGGATTGCCAATTCCTCAAGGATTTACCATTACCACAGAAGCGTGTACAGAATATAATGAAGGCGGAAAAGAATTTACTCCAGAAATGATAGAGCAAATTGAAACTGCTTTAGCAAAACTGGAAGAAATTGCGGGAAAAAAATTGGGAGACCCAGAAAATCCATTGCTTGTTTCTGTACGTTCCGGTGCAAGAGCATCTATGCCCGGTATGATGGATACTGTTTTGAATTTAGGTTTAAACGACATTTCTGTGGAAGGTCTTGCAAAGAAAACAGGAAACCCAAGATTTGCATATGATTCTTATAGAAGATTTATTATGATGTTTGCAGACGTTGTGATTGGCGTTTCAAAATCAAAATTTGAAAGACTGTTGGATGAATATAAAGAAAAAGTCGGCGCAAAATTTGACACAGATTTGTCCGCTGAAGATTTGAAGAAAATTTCAGAACAATTTAAAGCCCTCTACAAAGAAGATCAAGGAAAAGATTTCCCTCAAAATCCTAAAGAACAAATGTTTGAAGCTGCAAAGGCAGTATTTCGTTCCTGGGACAACCCAAGAGCTTTTGTATATAGAAGAATGAATGATATCCCTTATAGCTGGGGTACAGCAGTGAATGTGCAGATGATGGTATTTGGAAACATGGGAGATACCTCCGGCACTGGAGTTGCATTTACAAGAAATGCGGCGACAGGCGAAAAAGCAATGCTGGGCGAATATCTTGTAAATGCACAGGGAGAAGACGTTGTTGCGGGTGTTCGTACACCCAAACCAATTGCAAAATTGGCTGAAGATATGCCTGATGTATACAAACAGTTTATGGAAATTGCCAATAAATTGGAAGCGCATTATAAAGACATGCAAGATATGGAGTTTACTGTAGAAGAAGGAAAACTGTACTTTTTACAAACAAGAAATGGTAAAAGAACTGCAAATGCGGCTTTGAAGATTGCTGTTGATATGGTAAACGAAGGCGTTTTGACAACAGATGAAGCGCTGATGAGAGTAGACCCAAAACAGCTTGACCAAATTTTGCACCCTGCTTTTGACCAGAAAGCATTGAAGGCGGCAAAAGCAATTGGAAAAGGACTTCCAGCGTCTCCTGGTGCTGCGGCCGGTAAAGTTTATTTTACGGCAGAAGATGCAAAAGTACATGCTGAAGCAGGAGAGAGAGTTATATTAGTTCGTTTGGAAACCTCTCCGGAGGATATTGAAGGTATGGTTGCGGCAGAAGGTATTTTGACAGTACGCGGCGGTATGACGTCTCATGCGGCTGTTGTAGCTCGTGGTATGGGTACTTGCTGTGTATCCGGTTGCGAAGAAATTCGTATGAATGAAGCGGAAAAAACATTTGTATTGGGCGGCATGACCATTAAAGAGGGAGATTATATTTCATTAGACGGTTCTACAGGAAATATTTACGGAGAAGATATTCCAACAGTGGAACCTGAAATTTCCGGAGATTTTGCTACATTTATGAAATGGGCAGATGCAAAGAGAGTATTGAAGGTAAGAACAAATGCCGATACGCCGAAAGATGCAAAGGTTGCAATTGATTTTGGTGCAGAAGGTATTGGTTTGACAAGAACAGAGCATATGTTCTTTGAGGGCGAAAGAATTATGAAATTTAGAAAAATGATTCTTGCTGAAACAGTAGAAGAAAGAGTAGAAGCTCTTTCCGGAATTGAACCATTCCAAAAAGAAGATTTTAAAGGCATTTATGAGGCAATGCAAGAAAGACCTGTTACAATCCGTCTTCTTGACCCACCTCTTCATGAGTTTATGCCAAATACAGAAGAAGAATTTGAAGCTTTGGCAAAAGAAACAGGAAAGTCTATAGAAGAGTTAAAAATAAAAGCAAGAGGACTGCACGAACTAAACCCTATGATGGGACATCGTGGCTGTCGTCTGGCTGTAAGCTATCCTGAAATCGCACAAATGCAGACGAGAGCTATTATTGAAGCCGCAATTGAGGTTTCTGTAGAAAAAGGCATCGAAATTGTGCCTGAGATTATGATTCCTTTGATTGGAGAAATCAAAGAGTTGAAATATGTAAAAGAAATTGTGGTAAAAACAGCTAATGAGGTAATGGAGAAAAAAGGAAAAACATTGAAATATCTTGTTGGTACAATGATTGAAATTCCTCGTGCTGCTTTGACGGCTGACCAGATTGCTACGGAAGCAGAATTCTTTTCATTTGGTACAAATGATTTGACGCAGATGACATATGGTCTGTCTAGAGATGATGCCGGTAAGATTTTAGCAGATTATATTGATAAAAATATTTATGAATGCGACCCTACAGCTAGATTAGATAGAACAGGCGTTGGTTTGCTGATGCAAATGGTGGTAGAAAAAGCAAAACCAGTACGTCCTGACATTCATTTAGGCATTTGTGGTGAACATGGCGGCGACCCATCTTCTGTTGAGTTCTGCCATATGATTGGCTTAGATTATGTTTCTTGCTCACCATTCCGTGTGCCTATTGCAAGATTGGCAGCTGCACAAGCACAAATCAATTTTCCAAGAAAATGATATGATCTACATCTAAAATAAGTAGCAAAGGCGGAGCATTTTGAATGTTCCGCTTTGCTTTTTAAACTAGAGGTTTTATTTTGATGCAGAAAAACTAAAAAAAGTTGAAAAAAATGAAAAAAAAGCTTGCAAAAAGAAAAAAGCTGTGATATGATATACAACGTTCCTGTCAGAAAGGAAACGGGAAATGCCTTGAAAAAAGAGGAGAGAACTGTTTTTGGACTGAGTGTGAAGTGGAAATAAAAAAATGTAAAAAAAGCACT
>DVLQ01000197.1 GCA_018715395.1 Candidatus Coprocola pullicola
AAATATTGTTAAAATTAATTTTGAAATTATCAAAAAATGTTTTTTTAAGTTTTGTATTTTTTCGCATTTTGTTATAAATATATTTTTCTGCTTCTTGTAAACTCATACCAGAATAATAGGCTAGTACTTCAATGCCATATTCTTTATCTTTTTGATAATATTCCATAACCTCTGTTATATTAATCGTAGCGCCTCCAACATATTCCAGCTCATCTGTTTCAAGAGGCGTACGAGGCGGTTGAATATACTGTTTATTTTCTTCTGTAACAACTGTTTCGTCCTCCACAAGAAGACCACCACAGTCAGCACAAAACTTTCCGATTCCCTCTTTGCCGCAATTGGAGCAATGCATATATGGGCCTCCTTTACTATGTGTCATTTAAATTATTCAAAAAAATGACAGCCCATTTCGTTTATTTATTAAAAAATAAAACGATTTTTTTACGGACTGCAATGGTAATTTTTATAAAAAATATTATAATACAACAAATTGTTAATTGCAACAACAAAACCATTACTTATTTACATAATCTGGAATAAATTTAAATAATACATTTTTTGACACAAAAAGTAGTTGCTTTTTTTGATTGCTGTTGATATAATACCTCTGTTAGCAAGCCACGGAGAAATGTCCGAGTGGTTTAAGGTGACAGTCTCGAAAACTGTTGAGGTAAACGCCTCCGAGGGTTCGAATCCCTCTTTCTCCGCTTTTATAAATCGGGCCGTTGAGTGAATCAATGGCTCTTTTTTCTGTATATTATCAGTTTACTCTTGACACTTTTTATAGTGTTCTGTATTGTATAAGCTATAAAATATTATAAAGAACAGAAGTTCTTTAAAAAATAGAGGTTATGTTATGAATGAAAATCAAACAAATTATAATAACGAAAGTATTACATCCTTAAAAGGTGCAGATAGAGTTCGTTTGCGTCCAAGCGTTATTTTTGGCTCAGATGGATTAGAAGGCTGTCAGCACTCTATTTTTGAAATTCTTTCTAATTCTATTGATGAAGCAAGAGAGGGCTATGGTTCTTTGATAGAAGTTACACGCTATAAAGACCATTGTATTTGCATCAAAGATTTTGGACGTGGTATTCCTGTGGACTATAATCCTAAGGAAGAACGTTATAATTGGGAATTGGTATTTTGTGAATTGTATGCCGGTGGAAAATATCAAAATAATTCCGGTGAAAATTATGAATTTAGTTTAGGTTTAAACGGACTGGGTACTTGCGCCACACAGTATGCTTCTAAATATATGGATGCTGTAATATACAGAGATGGTTATCGTTATACTCTCCATTTCGAAAAAGGCGAAAATATAGGCGGATTAAAAAAAGAAAAAATAGAACAATCTATAACAGGCACAGAAATTAAATGGCTCCCGGATAGAGATGTTTTTACAAATATTGACGTGCCTCTTTCTTTTTTTCAAGATGTATTAAAAAAACAGGCCATCGTCAATGCCGGGCTAACATTTACATTATATGATGAACAAACAGATGAAACATTTACTTATGTTTATGAAAATGGTATCAAAGATTATTTGCAAGAATTAAATGCAGAAAAAGGCTTTACAGAGATACAATACTATGAACAAGAAACCAGAGGTAAAGATAGAGAAGATAAACCAGAATATAAATTAAAATTTCAAATTGCTTTTTGTTTTAACAATGAGGTCAATCTTTTAGAATATTATCATAATTCCAGTTTTTTGGAATATGGAGGCTCTCCTGACAAAGCTGTGAAAAACGCCTTTACATTTGCCATTGACAAGTACTTAAAATCAAATAATCTTTATAAAAAAGAGGAAAAGAAAATTACATTTAATGACATTGAAGACAGTTTGATATTGGTTATCAATTCCTTTTCTACTATTACAAGCTATGAAAATCAAACAAAAAAATCAATTACCAATAAATTTATACAAGACGCCATTACAGAATATTTGCGTCATCAATTAGAAATTTATTTTATAGAAAATAAAATGGAAGCAGATAAAATTGCCGCACAAATTTTAGCCAACAAAAGAAGTCGTGAAACAGCTGAAAAAACACGTATTAACATACGCAAAAAATTGACAGGCAGCTTGGATATGAATAATCGTGTGGAAAAATTTGTAAACTGCCGTTCCAAAGATGTTACAAGACGAGAGATTTATATTGTAGAAGGAGATTCTGCTCTTGGAGCTTGTAAATTAGGCAGAGATGCAGAGTTTCAGGCAATTATACCCATTCGTGGAAAAATATTAAACTGCCTAAAGGCAGACTACAATAAAATTTTTAATAATGATATTATTACAGACTTATTAAAAGTACTAGGTTGCGGTGTAGAAATCAAATCAAAGCATGCGTCAAGCATCAATTCTTTTGATATTGACCAGCTTCGTTGGAGCAAAGTGATTATTTGTACAGACGCCGATGTGGACGGCTTTCAAATCAGAACATTAATATTAACAATGCTCTATCGCCTTGTACCAACATTGATAGAGAAGAAAAAAGTGTTCATTGCAGAATCCCCTCTTTATGAAATTACTTGTGGAAAGGATACTTTTTTTGCTTATTCTGACGGAGAAAAAAACAGTATCATATCAAAACTAAAAAATAAAAAATATAAAATAAATCGTTCCAAAGGACTTGGTGAAAATCAGCCCGAAATGATGTGGGAAACAACAATGAATCCCGAAACCAGACGGTTGATACTGGTTTCTGCTGATGATGTAGAAAAAACACAGGAAAAATTTGAATTGCTTTTGGGCGAAAATTTAAAAGGCAGAAAAGAATTTATAGAAACAGAAGGATACCGTTATTTAGATATTAGTGATTTAAGTTAACCCTTCCTTTCTAAAGGAGTGAAATATTATGGCAAAAAAGAAAAAAACAACACAGCCTTATTCAGAATATCATATTGAAGAACAAAAAATAACTGATACACTGGAATGGAATTATATGCCCTATGCTATGAGTGTAATTGTTTCTCGTGCAATTCCTGAAATAGACGGCTTTAAGCCTTCTCATAGAAAACTGCTCTATACTATGTTTAAAATGAATTTATTAAAAGGAGATAGAACAAAATCCTCTAATGTAGTAGGACAAACTATGAAATTAAATCCTCATGGTGACAGCGCTATTTATGAAACGCTCGTTCGTTTGACAGAAGGAAATGGAGCATTGCTCTTGCCTTTTGTAGATTCCAAAGGCAATTTCGGAAAACAATACTCTCGAGATATGGCATATGCTGCTCCACGTTATACAGAGGTAAAACTTTCTCCCATTTGTCAGGAAATATTTGCAGATATTGATAAAAACACTGTCACATTTGTAGATAACTATGATGGTTCTATGAAGGAGCCTTTGTTATTGCCTACTACATTTCCAAACATATTGGTCAATCCCAATTTAGGAATTGCAGTAGGTATGGCAAGTTCTATTTGTAGTTTTAATTTACATGAAATTTGTCAAACAACAATACAACTCATTAAAAATGAAAATGCCAATATTTTAAAAACATTACATGCCCCAGACTTCCCTACCGGCGGACAAGTAATATACAACGAAAAAGAATTATCTCAGATTTATGAAACAGGTCGTGGCAGTGTTAAAATCAGAGCAAAATATCGTTTTGATGAAAAAAATAATTGTATTGAAATATATGAAATCCCCTATACCACTAATATTGAAGCAATTATGGATAAAATCTTTTCTCTTGTAAAAACCGGAAAAATAAGAGATATTACAGACGTTCGTGATGAAACAGATTTAAATGGTTTAAAAATTGCCATTGATATCAAAAAAAATACAAAGGCAGATTTGTTGATGCATCGTCTTTATCAAATGACACCTCTTGCAGATACATTTAATTGTAATTTTAATCTGTTGATAGACAGCAAACCTATGACACTGGGTGTAAGAGATATTTTAAAACATTGGATAGATTTTCGTATCCATTCCATTAAAAATCAGCTTGCCTTTGATATTAATAAAAAATCTGAAAAATATCATCTTTTAATTGGTCTTTCAAAAATATTAATGGATATTGATAAAGCCATTTCGATTATACGACATACTGAAAAAGAAGAAATGGTAGTTTCAAATCTTATGCAGGGATTTTCTATCGATGAAAAACAAGCAGAATATATCGCAGAAATTAAATTAAGAAATATTAACAAAGAATATATTCTCAAAAGAATTGAAGAACTAGACAGCCTAAAAAAAGAAATACAAGACTTGAAAGATACTTTAAATAATGAACAAAAAATAAAAGCATTAATATGCACTCAATTAAAACAGGTGTCTAAAAAATATAGCAAGCCAAGAAAGACAGAAATTATAGCAGAAGAAGAAATTGAGGATATTCCGGAGCAAGAATTTATAGAAGATTATGGTATCCGTCTTTTTTTGACAGAACAAAATTATTTCAAAAAAATATCACTAATATCACTTCGCTCTGCCGGAGAACAAAAATTAAAAGAAGAGGATAAAATCATATTTGAATTGGAAACTACAAACAGAGCAGATATTCTTTTATTTTCAAACAAACAAAATCTTTATAAATTAAAAGCAAATGATGTGACAGATACCAAAGCCAGTTCTTTTGGGGATTATCTTATGAATCTTTTAGGTATGGAACAAGATGAAAAAATTATATATATGACAACCACATATGACTATAGCGGATTTATGGTATTTTTCTTTGAAAATGGAAAAGCTGCAAAAGTACAGCTTTCTAGCTATGCTACAAAAACAAATCGTAAAAAAATTATAAATGCCTATTCCAATAAATCAAATGTTATTTTCATGAAAAAATTAGAACAAGAAGAAGATTTCATACTTTTTAGGGATACAGATAAAGCCACATTGTTTAACACTAGCCTTTTGCCTCTCACTGCTTCTAAAAATGCCAGTGGTATACAAGTCTATAAATTGAAAAAAAATAGCTTTGTTACTACTGTATATGAAAAAGATACTTTTCTTTCTGAAAATATAGAGTACTATCGTACAGAACAAATTCCTACCACAGGACATTTTATACAAGAGATAGATAAACAAAAAAATAATATCGTGTAATATTGTCTATTCTGCCTATTTTTTGTAGGCAGAATATTTTTGTATTCTATTTAATTTACATAAAATAATTGTGGTAAATTTTTAATCAAGTAAACATAATTTTTGTATTTTATAAAAAAAATTCTTTTTTAATAGAAAGTGGTATTTTTATGAAAAAATATCTTTTGCTTTCTACAATATATAATTTAAATAATTATTGTATGTATTTTTTGAGATACATTCATTAACATAAAAAAGCCTCTCTTCATATTTTTATTTTTTGTACAAAAAAAAGCAAGTACCTACATACTTGCTTCTTATACTTTTCACATATTACTACATTTTTATTATAATTTTTCTACTTTTACAGATGTATCTACATCTTTATCTGTGCAATGGCAACCTTCATCATCGCAACATTGCTCATCAAAGTCATCCCAATCGCAGTCCCAATCTTCATCATAGTCATCTTCCATTTTATTTTTTAGTAAATATACAACGCCTATTATTGTTGCAACCAACACTGCTGTTATAATCGCTATAAAAATATACAGCCCTCTTTTATCCTCTCTTTTTTGTATGCTAAAAATAGCATCTTTTAAATCTTCCAGAGATGTGTTACCTTCAAAATACTTTTTCATGTTACAATACCCTTCTTTCCATTTTATTTTTTTTGGATTATCTATATCCTCTTAATAATTTTTTTCTTACAAACTCCTTATTTTTTTTGAGTTCTGTATATTCAAAATATGCTTTTTTTAGTATCTGCCTTTCGTCATTGAATTTTAATAGATGATACGCTTCATGAAATTTATAAAAACCAGCGTCTGCAAAATATTCTTCACTTTGGGGTTTGCAATAAAAAGAACTTGTTGTCATCAAATACCAATGTACTGTTTTATTGACAAAATCTTCATTTCCTTTGAAATTATATTGTGTTTTTCCCACATATTTTATAATATCTCCTAAAGCGCCTGATTCTTCTTTTACTTCTCGCAAAGCTGTTTGACGATAAGTTTCGCCTGGTTCCACAGTTCCTTTAGGAAGTACCCATCCTAAATATTTTCCATTTTGATTTTTATATAAAAGCAGTATCTTCCATCGAAAAATTACAATGCCACCGCAGCTGACTGCTTCTACCAAATTGTTACCTCCATATTTTTACTTCTATTTATTTCCTGATAATAGTATACATGCTATTTTATACTTTTTCAAGTCAGTTTTTTTATAAAATCCTATCCTTTTTAATAAAAGTATTTTTAAATGGAGAACGCTCTAAAAGCAGCTTCATTCTTTTAAAGCCTAACCACCACAAAAATAAAACAAATAACAAAAAAGGAATCCACAATATATTTCTATCTAAAAATAAAATATAATTGTATATACCATGCAATAAATATGGTACAAAAAATGCTCCTAATAAATACCTTTTTTGGGCATAAAATTTTGCCAACGCCAAATAGTATCCCATTTCCAATCCAAATAAGCCATGTCCCGGTACAGAAAAAATCCCTCTGGCAAATGCTGTTTCATATCCTCCCAAATCTTTATGCAATACATATATAATATTTTCCAGCCATGCAAATCCCAATGCCACAAAAACACCATATACAATTCCATCAAAAGGTTCATTAAAATTTGGATTATGAAATACTAAAAAATATAAAAATAAAAATTTAATGGCTTCTTCAATTCCTGCTGAACTAATAAAAGCGCTAAAAAAAGGTGATTCCGTATGAGGAAATATTTTTTCTATTGCCGTACCTACCGCCCATATTACAAAAGTACTGTAAATACCATACAAAAGCCCTAAAAACAACATCTTATAAGGCTCTTTTTCATATTTGTCCCGTATAAAAAGATAGACTGCACCAATTACAACCGGTGCAGAAGCCGCCTGTAATAGTCCTGCCACAGACTTCACCTCCTCTACAAAGAGTCTATCCATTTTTTTATAAAATATGTTATTGGTATTTTTCCAATGCTACTTGTAATATTTTTCCTGCAATGGGTGTTGCCCTCCCATCTTGATCAGCATTTTCAAGCATAACAGCTACTGCAACCTTTGGAGTGTCTGCCGGCGCAAAACCAATAAACCAAGAATGGTCGCTTCCTGTAGCATTTTCTGCTGTTCCTGTTTTTCCTGCCACCTCTATACCATAAATCTGCGCTGCTGTTCCTGTTCCTTCTGTTACACAAGCAATCATCATATCTGTTATAATATCTGCATACTCTGCTGAAAAAACTTGTTCTATTTTTTCTGGCACAGTAATTTTAGAAATAGTATCATTATAATATTGTATATGGTCTACTATATAAGGCTTCATCATCATACCATCATTTGCAACTGCCGATGCTATCATCGCCATGTGTAATGGTGTTGCAAGAGTCTTGCCCTGTCCTATTGCAGTTTCTACAATCTCATTTTCTTTAGCATTGTTATCCAATGCAACACTGCTATTACTATGTGCTAACAAAAAGGGATAGGGTTCATTAAAATACAATTTATCCGCCTCTTTACGAATTGCTTCTGCTCCCATTCTTTTGCCAAGCTCTGCAAAATAACAATTACAAGAGGTAGCAATGGCTTTTTTCATATCTACAGTACCATGAACAGTATTATTATAACAGTGTATTATTTTGTTTTCAAAAACAGCTTCTCCATGACACTCATATGTAAAATCCTTCCAGTCTTCATAATACTCCAATGCCGCCAAAGCTGTCACAATTTTAAATGTAGAACCGGGAGGATATAACCCTTGTGTACTGCGGTTGACAAGAGAGCTGTCTGGGTCGTCTTTTAATGTTTCCCAATTTTGCGCAACGGTGTTTGGGTCAAAATCCGGATAGGCTTGCAGTGCTAATATTTTTCCTGTAGAAGGTTCCATGACTACAATGGCTCCTTTTTTCTCTCCCAAAAGATTTCCTGCAACAGATTGTATGTCCATATCTATTGTCAATACTACATCATTTGCCTTTATAGGCTCTTCGGTAAAAATATTTTCAATTCTTTGTAATATTTCATTGTGTACCCTTTGTAGTTGAAAATTTTCCGCTGCTTCTATTCCTGTTTTTCCTTTGCTACTGTATCCGGTTATATGTGCTGCCATACGGGAACGGTTATATTTTCTTGTATAAGTACCATCACTATTTTCAATACTTTCTGCTAGTATCTCTCCATTACTGTCTTTTATACTTCCTCTTTTGACAGAACTGTCTGCATAGTTTAATCTGGGATTGTATGGACTGGAAGAAATTTCCTGTCTGTCAAATATCACAAGCTTTGCCATAGCCGCCAATATCAAAAAGAATATTAATGTAATGAGCCAAAATATCCTTTGGGTACTTCTTTTTAAATTATTCACGGAAATCGTCACCGTCCCATTCTGTTTCATTTTCTTTTTGCTGTAAGCTATTTTGATAAGCCATATCATGCTGTTCGCAATATACGTTTACCCATTGCAACAACCCCAGCATCATAATACTGACCAATACCGAACTGCCTCCATAGCTTACAAAAGGAAGTGTTACACCTGTTAACGGAATGAGTTTTATAACGCCTCCTATAATCAAAAATGCTTGAAAAGCAAACATGGTTGTAATGCCTGCTGCCAAAAGACTATAATATCTTCTTTGACAACGTATTACAATCAGTATTCCTCTAAAAAACAGCATAATATAAAGGCAAACGACGCCCATACCAAAAAGCGTTCCCATTTCTTCACAAATAGCTGCAAATATAAAATCACTTTCTACAACAGGAATGCTATTTGGCATACCCTTTGTCAATCCACTTCCCAAAAAGCCCCATGTTGTGATGGCAAAAAGAGAATTTACAATCTGATATCCTCCTCCATCTACATCTGCCCAAGGATTTTTCCATGCCGCCACCCTGACGCGGACATGAGAAAACAAGTGATATGCTAATGTAGCCGCCACACTTGCCGCTCCTATACCTGAAAAAAATAACAGTTCATTTGATGTGGCAATATAAAGCATAACCATATAAGTCATAAAGAAAATAAGCGCTCCGCCTAAATCTTTTTGCAATACAAGTAAAAGTACAATGCCTGCACTAAGTATTCCGGTGATGAGCAGTTCTTTTAATTGTATTCTTTTTCTAAATACACTGGCTAAATAAAATATAAATAAAAATTTTACAA
>DVLQ01000198.1 GCA_018715395.1 Candidatus Coprocola pullicola
ACAAATACTGTTTTCAATCAAATAAATGTTCTATAAATTATGGTATTAAAACAAGAAATCATCTATTCTCTTAGCGAATAGTTTTTCCTATGGGGGCATAGTCCTCTCTCCTTCGCTTATGTGTAAATATATAACCCAGTCTGTCAGCTGTTCCTCTGCTACCCTTAAAAGAGTTTTCCCATTTCGGCGTCAGCTGCTCTCTCGGTTGATTGATTATATATTCAGCTATTGTATTTACATTTTTCCCAGCCGCATTGACACAATAGCCTTTAGAGCAAAATTCTCTATTTCTATACTTGTATTTCAACTCACGAAATGATTCTCGTCACATTGTACTACTTTTATTTTTCAAATACTCCATCAAACTTGATACGCTCCTTTTAGGCAATATCTCTACCGGCATATATACATGATCTAGACATACTTCCCCCTTTGGTATATTCACACACCCTTCCACTCACACAATTTTCTCAATATTTTCCCAATTATTTTCCTTTTTTGTAATAAAACACTTTTCTGCTATACTTTGGTACAAACACAATATGATATTTGCAATTTCATTTTCTATTCCATAAACCATGTCTATCCGTAATACCCATATCACTTCTATTGCAACATCGGAAGGCTTTTTTCATGCGTCCAACACACGGTTTTCTCTATACAAAAAAGGTATCTGCACTGCTGATACCTTTAAAAATTTTTTATTCTTATTTTATACTCATTTCGTTAATCAGTTTTAATTTTAAAGCCAATAATTTTTCAGATAAATCTACAGGCACAACATGAGGATTTTTATTTCTTTTATGTTCTTCCCATAATGTTTCTTTTTCTTTATTGCAATAGGATTGTATTTCCATTACACTTGGAGAATTGTAAACACATTTTCCATTTTTAAAAATGGGTATGAGTAATTCTCGTACTGTATAAGTGTTAGGCTGTAGTGTCATACGTTTCCATGTAGCATTATTATCAAAAAGTGTCAACACTTTTGTTTCATCAATACTTTCTTCTTCCAAGGCAATAATATCGGCTTTAATTTTACCTGTTTTTTTATCATAAATACGAAATACTTTTTTAATGCCGGGGTTGGTTACTTTTTCTGTGTTATTAGACAATTTAATTTTTGGTACAAAATTACCTTTGCCATCGCTTTCTGCCGCTAATTTATAAACGCCTCCAAAAGCAGGACAATCATCACTTGTAATCAGCTTTGTACCAACGCCCCAAAGACCTATTTTTGCCCCCTGCAATTTTAAACTGCTAATCAATGACTCATCTAAATCACTGGAAGCGCTGATAACAGCGTCTTCAAATCCGGCTTCTTCCAGCATTTTTTTTGCTTGTTTAGAAAGATATGCCAAATCTCCGCTATCCAAACGAATGCCATAATTTTTTAATTCAATACCGTTTTCTCTCATTTCTTGAAAGACTTTAATGGCATTGGGAACGCCTGATTCCAATGTATTATAAGTATCTACAAGCAATGTGCAAGCGTTTGGAAACAGTCTGGCATATTCTCGAAATGCCGTTATTTCATCAGGAAAACTCATAACCCAGCTATGAGCATGGGTTCCCTTTACAGGCACATCAAACAGTTTTCCTGTCAAAACATTGCTTGTGCCACAGCATCCGCCAATGACAGCAGCCCGTGCGCCATATGTACCCGCATCTGGCCCTTGCGCTCTTCTTAAGCCAAACTCCATCACAGGGTCGCCCTGAGCCGCCCAAACAACACGAGAAGCCTTTGTAGCAATCAAGCTTTGATGATTGATGATGTTTAAAAGAGCAGTTTCTATCAGCTGGGCTTCTATAATAGGGGCTTTTATTCTCATCAAAGGCTCATGAGGAAACACCACTGTACCTTCTGGTATGGCATAAACTTCTCCTGTAAAGGAAAAATTTTCCAAATATGTAATAAAACTATCTGAAAAAATATTTAGACTTTTCAGATAGTTTATATCTTCTATAGAAAAATGTAAATTTTTAATATAATCAATAGCTTGTTCTAAGCCTGCTGCAACAGCATAGCCGTTTCCACTGGGATTTTTTCTATAAAACAAATCAAATACAACTATTTTATTTTCTAATCCTGTTTCATGATATCCTTGCATCATTGTCAATTCATATAAGTCTGTTAAAAGTGCTAAATCATTTGTATTCATGAGAATCAACTCTCCCTTTTCCAAAAATATACATACTCTAAAAGTATCTATAATAAAAACAATAATAGATAACAATACCTATTATACACATATTTTTTGTGAAAATCAAACAAAATTTGTTAATTATGTCAAATTCCCATCTTTTACAATCTTTTCAAAAAATCCCTTTACAAAAACAAAAACCCATTGTATAATACTTGCGTGATACTAGATTATATAAAACACTATGAAAGAGAGAGTAAGTCTTTTGAAAAAGCTACAGAGAGTCAGCGTTTGGTGAAAGCTGAACTTAGTAAAAAGAACTGAACATCACTCTGGAGTGGCAGCCCCAACGACTTTTTGGTTCAGTAAGCGCTGACGTATTTTCCTCGTTACGGAAGGCATATTGTTTGTTATGCATTAAGAGATATTCTTTTTAAGAATATAATTCAGGTGGTACCGCGAGTCTTTTCGTCCTGTGATGGAAGAAAAGGCTTTTTTTCATTTTATAAACTATCTATTTCAAATCAATAAGGCAAATGGTTCTGTTAATTTAATATGAACATAAAAATGCAGAAAAAAATTTTAAAAATGTACTTTCAATAAAAGCTGACACCTGAAAAATTTTTTTTAAATAAAAACCAGTGTTTTGTTTGTTTTTGAGAGTATATAACACCTGTAACAGAAACAGATGCTTGTCCGTACAAATAAGAGCAGCTATGGATAAAATGATAATAAAATAAAAAATTAGAAATGATATCCAAATCAAATTCGATAATTATCTTTTCCATAACGATAAAAATAATGAGGACAAGAAATAGCAAAATCTTTATAAAAGTAATTTTTATTTTTTATATTTATGCATAGAAACAGCTTCTTTCTGGGAAAAAATGTTTTTGTTATCATTTTATTGTACTTTTAATAAGAGGCTGTTGTCTATATCATTTTAATATAACAGAATCAGGCAAATATAAAGGAGGATTTTTTATGTATGACAAAGTATCTACCAATCTCAACTTTGTTGAACGTGAAGTAGCGGTTGAAAAATTCTGGAAGGAGCACAAAATATTTGAAAAAAGCACTCATTTAAGAGAAGGAGGTCCTATTTTTACATTTTATGACGGTCCTCCAACGGCAAATGGCAAGCCTCACATTGGTCATATTATTACTCGTGCTGTAAAAGACTTAATTCCCCGTTACAAAACAATGAAAGGCTATCAAGTATTAAAAAAGGCCGGCTGGGACACCCATGGTTTGCCTGTGGAGTTAGAAGTGGAAAAAATGCTTCATATTAGCGGCAAGCCTCAAATCGAACAATATGGTGTAGAGCCCTTTATTGAAAAATGTAAAGAAAGCGTTTGGAAATATGAATCTGAATGGCGTGAAATGAGCGACAGGGTTGGTTTTTGGGCAGATATGGATAATCCTTATGTTACCTATCACAATGATTATATCGAATCGGAATGGTGGGCGTTAAAACAAATCTGGGATAAAGGACTTCTTTACAAAGGACATAAAGTTGTGCCCTATTGTCCTCGCTGCGGTACAGCCCTTTCTAGCCACGAAGTAGCTCAAGGCTATAAAGACGTTAAAGAAACTTCTTGTATTGCAAAATTTAAACTGGAAGGAAAAGAGAATGAATACTTCCTTGCTTGGACAACTACGCCTTGGACACTGCCCTCTAATATTTCTTTAACTGTCAATCCAAAAGAAGAATACGCAAAAGTAAAATATCAAAATGATATTTTTATTATGGCTTCCGCTCTTTTAAACGATGTTTTGGGAGAAAATAATTATGAAGTCATTGAAACAAAAACAGGTAAAGAATTAGAATATACAAGATACGAACCATTGTTTGACTTTATACAATCAGACCCAAAAGGTTTCTTTGTCACTTGTGACGATTATGTTACACTGACAGACGGTACAGGTATTGTACATTCTGCTCCTGCTTTTGGTGAAGACGATGCTCGCGTAGGACAAAATTATGACATTCCGTTCCGTCAATATGTAGACAGTCAAGGACTTATGACAGCCGAAACCGGTCCTTTTGCCGGCAAATTTGTAAAAGAAGCAGACCCTCTTGTCATCCAATATATGAAAGAGCATGATACGCTTTTTGCAGCAATTCCTTTTGAACATAACTATCCTTTCTGTTGGAGATGCGATACGCCGCTGATTTATTATGCAAGAAGTACATGGTTTATCAAAATGACTGCTTTACGTGATAATTTGGTAGCAAACAATCGTACCATTAATTGGTATCCTGATAACATCAAAGAAGGTCGTTTTGGCAACTTCTTGGAAAATGTAATTGACTGGGGACTCAGCCGTGAAAGATATTGGGGTACGCCGCTTCCTATTTGGGAATGCGAATGTGGTCACAGACATACCATTGGCAGTATTGCCGAATTAAAACAAATGTCACCGGACTGCCCGGAAGATATTGAATTGCACAAACCATTTATCGATGCTGTTCATATTACTTGCCCTCAATGTAGCAAACTTATGACAAGAGTTCCTGAAGTAATTGACTGTTGGTTTGATTCCGGAAGTATGCCATTTGCTCAGTTCCACTATCCTTTTGAAAACAAAGAATTATTTGAGGCAAACTTCCCTGCTGACTTTATCAGTGAAGCAGTTGACCAAACAAGAGGCTGGTTTTACACATTGCTCGCTGTCAGTACATTGCTTTTTGACAAATCCTCTTTCAAAAACTGTATTGTGTTAGGGCATGTACAAGATAAAGACGGACAAAAAATGAGTAAGCACAAAGGCAATGTTGTAGACCCTTGGGATGCTTTAAACAAACAAGGCGCCGATGCTGTTCGTTGGTATTTCTATGCAAACAGCGCTCCATGGCTGCCCAGCCGCTATTATGAAGAAGCAGTCAACGAAATGCAAAGAAAATATATGGGTACGCTTTGGAATACCTATGCGTTTTTTGTGCTTTATGCAGAAATTGACCAGTTTAATCCAACAAAATATCAACTGGAATATGATAAATTATCCCCTATGGATAAATGGATACTTTCTAAACTGCAAACATTAAACAAATTTGTGGATGAATGCCTCGATAGCTACAAAATTACAGAGCCTGCAAGAGCTATGGCTGAATTTGTAGACGATTTAAGCAACTGGTATGTCAGAAGAAGCAGAGAACGTTTCTGGGGTAAAGATATGCCGCAGGATAAAATCAATGCTTATATGACATTGCATACTGTACTTGTCACAATGGCAAAATTGACAGCGCCATTTACACCATTTATCGCAGAAGAAATCTATGGCAATCTTGTAAAAAATGTAGATGAAACAGCCAAAGAAAGCATTCATCTTTGCGACTGGCCACAATACCATGCGCAATGGGTAGACAAAGAATTGGAAACCAACATGGATTTGGTATTAAAAATTGTTGTAGAGGGTCGTGCTGCCAGAAATGCTGCCAACATCAAAAATCGTCAGCCTATGGCTGTGATGTACGTAAAAGCAGAGCAAGAGCTTTCAGCGGACTATAAAGCTATTGTTATGGAAGAATTAAACATCAAATCTGTGGTATTCACACAAGATGTAGAAAGCTTTACATCTTATACATTTAAACCACAGTTAAAAACATTAGGTAAAAAATATGGCAAACTTGTTCCAAAAATTGGAGAAGCATTAAAAAATGCAGATAGCGCTGCATTTATGAATGTATTAAAAACAGAAGGCAAAATAACACTCTCTATTGAGGACGAAACTGTGGAACTGGAGCAAGAGGATGTTCTTATCAGTACAGCGCAAAAAGATGGTTTTGTAACCTCTGGCGACAATACTGTAACTGTGGTGTTAGATACAAACTTAACTCCAGAACTCATTGAAGAAGGTTTTGTAAGAGAAATTACAAGCAAAGTGCAAACAATGAGAAAAGAAGCAAATTTTGAAGTAACAGACAAAATCAAAGTATATCATAGCGGAAATGCTAAAATTGCAGAAATCCTTTCAAACAATGACATTAAGTCCGATATATTGGCAGAACAAATTATTTCCGGCACGGGCGGAAGCTATGTCAAAGAATGGAATATCAATGGAGAAAAAGTAACTCTTGGTGTTGAAAAAATTTAATCTTCCCCTTAATAAAGCTTGATATATATTGTTTTTACCAAAATTTTATATCAGCATAGTATCTCCGTTTATTTTCTTATTACTTAAGAAAATATTCAAAAGATTGTTTCATACTTTCCATAATCTTCTTTTGTAATAGCAGATTGTTTATTTCAAAAAAACAAATACAAAGGCTTTTACAAGTAAATATTTAGCAAATCAATGAAATATATTTTTATACCAAAAAAGTATTGCATGCAATTTCAAAAAATTTTTTAATCAAAAGGTATTGCGTGCTGATTCTCTAAAAGGGAATATGGAAGATTTGGCATGGCATTACAATTACAGGCAGCCACAAAAAGCGGCTGTCTGTTTTTTATTATTCGCCTATGCTACCTATAAACGCTTGTGTGTACTCTTTTTATGAGATTTGCTTTCGCCATATTATCTAATTTTTTATATATTCTTTTATCACCTTTTCATTTCATCCTACTATCTCTCCTCTTGCTCAAAAACTTCTTCTTCCATATTTAAATTTGCATGCCTGTCAAATATCATTGTGCACTCTTATCCTACAAACTATGCTACACTCAGATATGGTGGTTATACTAACTAACATATGGACAACATGCTTGTGCCTCAATGATTTTAACCTTTTTTCTGCACACAATTTTCTAATGATTTCCCCTATATCTGCCCTTCATTGTTTGTATATCACTTTTGTATTTTGGTGCAAATAGTATGTGATATTGGCGTCTATATTTGGAATGTGTATTTTATTTCATTTTTCCTCTTTCACACCTCCTAATTTTATTTTTGTAATACGGTCGCAAACCTTCATTCTAAAATTATCATTAGGAGGTTTTCTATACTAAAGTATTTTATTACCCATAGTAGAATTAGGGGTTTTGTTAAACTAAACAAATACAATCCCTAAAAGGGGTTGTATTTGTAATATGATAACTTTTTTTACTAAAACAATATCCTACATTATTGTCCCAATAAAATCTCAATTGAAGCATCCATCTCACTATAAAAAGATATCTTTTCTGTACTTTTTTGTATCAACATAAAAAAGAGTTTTAAAATCACTAACATTGAATATATAAAAAAACATACGCCTACCTAGCAGGTGGTTTTCTCATACGAGCACAGCTCTCTTTTTCTGACTTATGCATAATCACATAACCCAATCTGCTACCTTTAAAAGAGTTTTCCTATTCCAGTGTCAACTACTCTTTTAGTTGATTTTCTCTTAATTGATTCATCTATTCTGTCTGCATTTTTTACTGCTGTATCAACTAATAGTCTTTAGAGCAAAACTCTCTTATTTTTATACTTATATTTTAACTCACAAAATCATTCTTACTACATTGTGCCGCTTTTGCCTTTCAAATCCCTCATTAAAACTTGATATACTCATTTTGGCGATATCTCTACCAGTATATGTATATGATTTAGACATATTTCTGCTTTTGGTATATTTACACCTTTTCAATTACACAATTTTTTCAATATTTCCCCAATTGCTTTCTTTTTTTGGTAATAAAACACTTTTCTTCTATACTTTGATGCAAACACAATATGATATTTGCAATTTCATTTTCTATGCTATAAACCATGTATATCTGTAATACCCATATACAGATCTCCTTTTCTCTATTTTTTTGCAGTTGGCAGACCGCAATTCTATTATAGTGAAAAGGAGTTTTTACTTCAACGCCAAAAGGCTTTTTTGAACCACGCGTCCAACGCGTGGTTTTCTCTATACAAAAAAAGAAGACAGTCATTTCTGTCTTCTTTTAACATATTAATATTTACCAAAATGATCATTATAATATGCATCGTCTAAACTATGTATCATACTGTTTTGTTCTATGTTATGATTTGTTTTATCTATATTTGTTATCACTTCTTGCTTTAATTGAAACTGTGCTAACAAATCTCTTAACATCTGCGCTTGATTAGAAAGCTTTTCACTGGAAGCAGCGCTTTCTTCTGCCGTAGCAGAATTTGTCTGTACCACACTTGCCACTTGTTCGATACTCTTTGTAACCTGACAAATAGATTCCACTTGCCATGTAAAATCTACTGAAACTTTATCTACTGACTGCACAACATCTTTTGCTTCTTCTACTACAGAAGCAATCAATTGTGCTGTTTTGCCTGCAATTTTTGTACCATTTTCCACTGCTTGAATAGAAGTTTCTATTAATGTTGTAGTATTTTTTGCTGCTTCTGCACTTTTGCTTGCCAAATTTCTAACTTCATCTGCCACAACAGCAAATCCTTTTCCTGCAACACCAGCTCTAGCCGCCTCAACTGCTGCATTTAATGCAAGTATATTTGTCTGAAAAGCAATGTCTTCAATAGCTTTGATAATCTTACCAATCTCATCGGAACTAGCATTGATATCCTCCATAGCACGAATCATATTTTGCATTTGTTCATTACTATCTAATAAAATTTTAGTCACTTCAGATACATGTTCATTGACTTTTTTCATACTTTCTTCATTTGTCTGAACATGATTGCGAATTTCTTCTATGGTTAATGATAATTCCTCTACAGAGGCCGCTTGTTCTGCAGAACCATCCGACAATGTTCTTGCACCATCCGAAACCGCTTCAGAGGCATTTGTAACTTGGTGAGCAGCCTGTTGTATTCCTTTAAAAGCCTCGCCTAAAATATCTTCAAATTCTAATATCGCTTTTTGAATTTGTTTAAACTCTCCTTTAAATTCTACTTCTGCTGTCACAAAAAGCTGTCCTTTGGCCATCAGTTTCATATAACGTCTGATTTCTGTGATATAACTTCCTAATTCCCTTATAGAAAAATTCAAAGAATTTGCTAATTCCCCAATTTCGTCATTGGACTCATAGGGTATTTCAAAGTGTAAATCTCCCTCGGATAATTTTTTACCTGCTTGTGTAATGGTTAATATAGGATTGATAATATATTTTACAGTATATCCTAACAATAATATAATTAACAAAAATACAATAATAATTACAATAATAGCCGATATTGTAGCCATATTTGCAGTCTTATTCACTTCCGTTTTACTTTCTTGCAATAAATTTTCTGTAATAGCTACTAATTCATCCATTTGATTGGAAAGGGTTGCTACATTTTGTTTTGTTTCATTTATGTAAATATTTTTTGCCCCCTCATAATTTGTTTGTTTCATTTCTAATATCTCAGAAGCAGAATTGTGAATTTGTTGATGAATTGTCTTCATGTTTTCTAAATATTCTACTACCTCTTGGGGCCATAAAGATGTGTCGGAACTATAAAGAAACTTACCAAAGTCACACGTTTGATAATCCAAACTACCTGTAAAAGCAGTATCAAAATTCAAAGAGGAATTCAATCCTTCTAGCCAAACATAATGAGCCTTTTGAGCATTTAGTATTGTATCATTAATTATCGTAATATTGGTTTGTTTTTCATTTGCCGCTTTTACTTTGTAAAATCCAAACATAGTTACAGCACCGCTTATCAGCACTGCAATTAAAATAATCATTACACGAATCAAAATAGAACGCCTAATTGACCAATTCAAAATGAATCCCTCATTTCTTTGTATATATCCCTTCTCTTTATCATTTCTGTTAAAATACAACATTACACATATCATATCGACAAAAATTTTAAAAAAATAAGAGAAAATCATACTTTTTATGATTTTCTCTTATTTCTCATTTTTTAAAGGGACACTTCTGTAGCTAATATTGCTTTTTCTGGAATTTCAAAATCTGTCACATTATTAATGTTTTTATTGATAATAGATAATTTTGCTGTAGAAACATCCAATTTCGCTGCCTCTTGCGCAGATACCCCACTTGTTTGCATTACTTTTCTCATAAGACCTTGCGTCATTTCAGTCATGTCCATTTCATATTTCACAGGGTATCCTTCTGCATTAATCCACACCGCCACTTTAACATCACTTAATCCTTCATATAATTGGTCAGAAGTCATATCTATTCCTGCCAACAATGCCTCTAAATTTTTTGTAGTGCCGACACTTTGCATTGTTTCTGCCAAAGTATCTCTAGCAATCACACCTTCATATTTTGTGGCTTCTTCTGCATTTACTTCTTCTTTACCGACTTCCTTTAAACCTGTAGAACTGTCTAAATATTTTACCATACTCTGCTGTGTATCATATGGCGTCATTTGCTCTTGCGTTATTTCTTGCTTTATCCAGTTGCCCATCATATTTGTATACATCATTGTTTTGCCATCTTCTTGACCAATATACATCTCTACATTGTTAGAACCTAACTCTGATACATCTACTGTGGTATTCATTTTTGCCTTTAATGGTTCTACAAAAACAGACATAATTGAATTTGTTTTCATACTAAAATTCTGACCTGTCATACTCATGACAATTTCCATATCCATTTCAGATTCTACGCTAGTAGCCTCCTGTATTTTTGTTTCTGCAGCTTGTATGATTTCTTCCGGCGTTAAGGCGGCTGTTTCGCCTTCTGTGGTTGCACTGTTACAAGCAGTCATAGAAACAGCCATTGTAATAGCTAAAATATACCCTATCGCTTTTTTATAAAATTTCACTTTCATTCCTCCCTAATTTATTGATCAATTATATTATGTTATATAGCAATCATTATAGCATAATAAATAGTAAAATACTATATTTTTTTTTAAATTTTCATAAAATTATTTTATTATTTATTATTTTTCTGTAAAATATGCACCTAAAATCACTTTTAGGTGCATATAACAACAAATTATTTTATTTCTAATGGCTTCAAATTCCAAATTTCATCTGCATATTGCTTAATTGTCCTATCACTAGAGAATTTTCCGCTTTTTGCCACATTAATAATAGATTTTTTTGCCCATTGTTCTTGATTTTTGTAGGCTTTGTCCACTTCTTGCTGCGCTCTGGCATAGTCTGCATAATCTTCTAATATAAAATACTCATCCGCTCTGCTGCCACCATATCCATTGAGTATGGAATCATAAATTTCACGGAACAAATCAGGGTCTTTATCAAACGTACCATTGATTAAACTGGTCAAAATCATACGTACATCTTGGTTAATATTACAGATTGCCCAAGGGTCATAAGAATTATCTTTGTATTTTGCAATCACTTCTTCTGCCGTCATACCAAATATAAAAATATTATCTTTTCCAACTTCTTCATAAATTTCAACGTTTGCTCCATCCATTGTACCAATGGTCAGTGCTCCATTGAGCATAAATTTCATATTACCTGTACCGGAGGCTTCTTTACTTGCTGTAGAAATTTGCTCGCTTACATCTGCCGCTGGAATGAGCTTTTCCGCCAAAGAAACTCTATAGTTTTCCATAAACACAACCTTTATTTTTCCTTTGATAGAGTCGTCATTGTTGATTACATCTGCTACACTGTTAATAAGCTTAATAATCAATTTTGCTCTATGATAACCTGCTGCGGCTTTTGCACCAAATATAAATGTTCTTGGCGTAATATCCAATCCGGGATTATTTTTTAATTGATTATATAATCCAATGATATGAAATACATTTAAAAGCTGTCTTTTATATTCGTGCAATCTCTTTACTTGTATGTCAAATATAGAATCCGGATTGATTTCAATTCCTTTCTTCTCCTTAATATATTGTGCCAAAGCAATCTTATTGTGTTTTTTTATTTCCATAAACTCTTTTTGAAATGCTTTATCCTCTGCATAAGGCAAAAGCTTTTCCAGCTCTGTCAATTCTGTGAGCCAGCCGTTTCCAATTGTTTTTGTAATCAAATCAGCCAATTTTTTATTGGCATGACCAAGCCATCTTCTTTGAGTAATACCATTTGTTTTATTGTTAAATTTTTCCGGATAAATTTCATAGAAATTTTTTAATTCCTGTTTTTTGAGTATTTCTGTATGAAGTGCCGCTACTCCATTGACAGAATGGCTGCCTACAATGGCAAGATAAGCCATGCGAATTTGACCGTCGGCTATAATTGCCATATCTCTAATTTTTTGAGGGTCATTTCCAAAACGTTCAATGAGAGCTGCGCAATAGCGTTTGTTGATTTCTTCTACAATTTGATAAATACGAGGCAATAGACGGCTAAAAAGCTCCATAGGCCATTTTTCCAAAGCTTCCGCCATAATCGTATGGTTTGTATAAGCACAAACTTTTCTTGTAATTTCCCAAGCTTGATCCCAAGGAATATCATTTTCATCAACCAATACACGCATCAATTCCGCTATTGCCACAGTGGGATGGGTGTCATTTAACTGAAATGCCACTTTATCGGGCAGTTGGTTAAAATCTGTATGTTTTTTCTTAAAGTGCTGTATCACTCTTTGTACCGTTGCAGAAATAAAGAAATATTGTTGTCTTAAACGAAGTTCCTTTCCCGCATAATGTTCGTCCGCCGGATAAAGCACATCTGTCAATGTATTTGCCAGATTTTGTTCTTCCAACGCTTTTTGATAATTTCCTTCGTTAAAAGATTTTAAGTCAAATTCATTTTTTGGTTTTGCATCCCAAAGACGCAGTGTGTTGACTGTATTATTGCCATATCCCACCACAGGGTAGTCGTAAGGCACAGCAATGACAGAATGATAATTTTCCTGCACAAATCTATAGCCTCCTTCAGGCTTTTCTACAGCGCGAACATTGCCGCCAAATTTTACTTCAATGGTATAATCATTTCTTTTAATTGCCCAAGGATCGCCATGCTCTAACCAGTTATCAGGAACCTCTACTTGATAGCCATTTTCAATTTTTTGTTCAAAAATGCCATAATGATAACGAATGCCACAACCATATGCCGGCAATTGTAATGTAGAAAGGGAATCTAAAAAACAAGCTGCCAAACGACCTAATCCGCCATTGCCTAAGCCTGGGTCTGGTTCCATATCTTCTATCTTATTATAATCAATGCCTAATTCATCAAATGCTCCTTTAATTTCATCATACATCATTAGATTCATGACTGTATTGCCCAAAAAACGTCCCATCAAAAATTCCATGGAAAGATAATACACTACTTTTACATCTTTGTTTCTATAATCATCATGGGTTTTAATCCACTTATCGGCAATCACATCTCGAATTGCAAATACAGCCGCCTGATAAATCTCTTCCGGCGTTGCTTCGTCAATGGTTTTGCGATAAAGATTTTTTACATTGTTTATAATTTCCTGTTTGATTTGTTCTTTACTTAAGCCTGTATAATTCATATTAAACCTCCCATATAATAAAATACCTTCGCAATTTTATACAAATTGCTGCTTCTACTACTATAACAGAGGTTTTATGACATTGCAAATAGGAAATGTAAAAATTGATGCATTTTATATACCATTGCATCATATAAAATGCTGTATCTTTCTTCATTTCATATTATTGTTTCTAAAAACAATATTGCTGTTTTGTCATATAGGAAAAATCATTATAATACCTGATAAAAATCCTATCACTCCTAACAATGCCAGTTTCATTTTCTTTTTATTATCTTTTTCCTCCGGCAATATTCCGCCACAAGCCAATAACAAAAACAATCCGCTCAAAAAAGCAAATGGTAGACAAAAAATGCTGCCTTGTATTTTCAAAAAATTCCATAGGAACACTGCCAATGTAAAAGCTCCACAATGTAATAAAGCATAGCATTTTTTTCCATAACCAAAATCATTTGTCTTCTGCTCTAAAAAAGAACTAATCAGTACTCCTGCTACCAATAAAAAAGAAGTGCTCCAAAAAAAACGTCCTTCTAATACAATAGGCAAAAAACAAAAACATAGAAATGATAAAAATACTCCATCAAAAAAGCCTATGATACAAGGAAATTTTCTTTCTAAAAACAGTATAAAAATCCAAAACGCCGCTAAAAATACTATCCAATGCTGCATCTCTATACACGCTCCCCCAAATGGTGTTATAGTATATGCAAAATTTTTAAAAAAATGTATAAAATAGTATATCTTTGATCGTATTATACCGTCTTCCTTCTGCAATTACAGCTTTTTTCTGATTATTGCCAATCACAAATATCTTATTATTCTCAAAAAAATATAATCACCGCCCATTTGGTGTAAGTACAATAAAGCAGTTTTTTTCAATTCATTTTTCTTTTAGAAAAATAATCACAATATCTTCGTCAAAATGAAATATTATTCAGCTTTATATGGAGTCATAAATATTTTTTGAGGATTATTTCCTTTTTTTACAATATTATTAAAATCTTTAAACAAAATCATTTTTTTCGGTGTTAAAAAAATAGTATGTTTGAGTCTTCTCTATATTACTTTTTATTACATAACCTTTTTATCAATGATAAAAACCATTTGTAATATTGTTGGTTTTAAATTTTATGGTTTTTTTGATGTTTTTTGATCAATGCTATACCATATGAATGACTTTTAAAAAATAATTTGCAATACTTGCCTATGGTTTATTTGCAAAAAATGGGCTTTTCTTCATTTATAGCTGTATCTAATTAAAAAAGTATTATGGCTTTTGTCTCCTTTTGAATATATACGCAAAGCCGAAACTATCTTTACCAAATGTTTCTATTTTTGTAGACATTTCCTCTCTTGGTTATAAACTGTACTTAAACAAGAAAATCTCGTTTGTTTTCATCTGTTCTAAAATATATAACAACTTCATCTATTAATGCTTTCTTACTTCTGTTTTCTATAACAATTTGCATTGTAACAGCACAATGTGAATCTTTTTCAAAATAAATTCCTTTGTAAAAAAAGTCATTTTTCCTTTTTTTGTAGTGGATTCTGTTATGTTAAAATGATACAGAAAACAACTCCTTATCGAAAATATAATAAAATGAACTAAAACACTATTTCTCCCAAAAAGGTGCTGTTACTATGTATCAATATAATCCTTACTTTTAAAGATTTGCTATTTCTTGTTCTCATTGCCTTTACCGTTATGGAAAAGGTAAATGCCAAAACCAAAAATATATTTGTCTTAAATATCATCATCATTTTACTCTAGAACCGAATGGAATAAAACCTTCTTATAAAAGCTATCCCAAATGCTCTCAGAAATACTTTTGACTGGCACAAATACGACTTTTCCATCCATTTTAAGTATCGTTCTAATTTGTTGTAAATGTCATCATTCCTTTACTTTAAAGCATAATAAAATTAGGACCACCGGCTTAGCCGGTGGTTTGCTCTATCCCTAAAAAGGGCTATTACCAACAGCGCTTGTGAGCACTTTGAAAGTTCGTCAAATGCTCTTCTTCCTCAATTCCTTCCTTTGGAGGCTATTTTTATTTGTTTGGTTTTACTTTTTGAACGAAATAAGTCTTTGACAAAGGATTACCCACTTTCTTGCCACCCTCAAATGTTTTTATTCTATTAAAAAACGTCTTTTTATAATTAAAACTGAAATATAATACCTATCATTGCTCCTAATACAATATAAAAAATAGGATGTTTATCAAATTTATTCATCAACACAAAAAATACAACAAATAATATACAGGCTTTTGGCTGAAAAAAATTTGCCCAATCAACTTTACCGCTTTTTAAAGCGTCCATATGAAATAAAGACTCTACCAAAACACTAAAACCTGCTGCTGCAATTAAACCTGTTACAGTAGGACGTAGTGTAGAAAATACTTGCTCTACATACTTACTGTCTCTAAATTTTTTTAAAAATTTAGAAATTAATATTATAATTATCATAGATGGTGTTACAATTCCCAATGTAGCAATAATACCGCCTAAAATTCCCATATTTTGAAAACCAGCATATGTAGCCATATTAATGCCCAAAGGACCGGGAGTAGATTCTGAAACAGCAATCATATCTGATATCATATCTTTTGTAAACCAGTCATATTTATCTGCCATATCATATAAAAACGGAAGGGCTGCCAATCCACCGCCTATGGCAAATAATCCTGTTTTAAAAAATTCTCCAAAAAGTATTAATGCCTCCATCATACTTTTTTCATTCCCTTCAAAACAGGCAGTAAAATACCGATTGCTCCTCCTGCCAATACAATAATAATAGGAGAAACATCAAATATTGCCGAAGCAAAAAAAGCAACTATGGCTAATAGAGCACAAATCTTATCTATAACTGTTTTTTTCCACATACGAATGACAGCATTGCAAATCAATACTCCTACAACAGCGCGAATGGCTTCAAAAGCATGCTGTACAACAGGCAGTTGTGAAAAATTGTTTAAAAAAGCAGCAATTATCATAATAATGATAAGAGAAGGAAACACTACCCCTGCCGTTGCTACAATGCCGCCTAAAATTCCCCTTCTTTTATACCCTATAAAAGTAGCCGTATTCACGGCAATGACACCGGGAGCGCATTGTCCTACAGCAAAGTAATCCATGACTTCATCGTCTGTCGCCCACCTTTTTTTTTGTACTACCTCTCTTTGAATCATAGGAAGCATAGCATAGCCTCCCCCAAATGTAAAACCGCCAATACGACAAAACGTTAAAAACAAATCTGCCAAATCTTTCATGTCAACATCATTCCTTCTTTTCACAGATATCTTTAAGAGCCCATTTGTAATTTTTTTGCTTGGTCTGTTGTAATGAGCGTATTCATAATTTCGTCCAAATCGCCGTCTAATATACCATCTAATTTATGAAGGGTCAATCCTACTCTATGGTCTGTTACACGTCCCTGAGGAAAATTATAAGTACGGATTCTTTCACTTCTGTCGCCGGTACCTACTTGAGATCGTCTGTCTGCTGAAATTTCCGCATCATGTTTTGCCTGCTCCATTTCATACAAGCGAGCATAAAGCACTTTCAATGCCTGGGCTTTATTTTTAATTTGAGATTTTTCATTTTGGCAGGATACTACAATTCCTGTAGGAATATGAGTGACACGAACAGCAGAATCTGTTGTATTGACACACTGCCCCCCATTTCCCGAGGAACGAAATACATCAATACGCACATCATTCATATCCAAATGAACATCAACTTCTTCCGCCTCAGGCAATACGGCTACGGTTACAGTAGAGGTATGAATTCTGCCGCCGCTTTCTGTAGAGGGAATTCTTTGCACCCGATGCACGCCGCTTTCATATTTTAAACGAGAATAGGCTCCTTGTCCTTGTATCATAAATGAAATTTCTTTAAATCCGCCCAAATCACTTTCATTAGAATTCATAATTTCTGTTTTCCAGCGTCTTCTCTCTGCATAACGGCAATACATACGAAATAAATCTCCCGCAAAAAGCGCCGCTTCATCTCCTCCTGCGCCGCCTCTGATTTCTACAATCACATTTTTTTCATCATTGGGATCTTTTGGTAAAAGCAATACTGTCAGTTCTTTTTTCAATATTTCTATTTTTGCTTTATTTTCTGACAGTTCTTCTTTTACGAGTTCTTTCATATCATCTTCCAGTTTTTCTGCTAAAAGTCCTAAATTTTCAGCAATTTCTTTTTCCGTTTTTTGGTATTGTCTATACTTTTCTACAATGGGGGTCAAATCGCTGTATTCCTTCATCAGCTTACGCCATTGTGTCTGGTCTGCAATCATATCAGGGTCATTGACTTGGTCTGTCAACTGTACATATTTTCCTTCAATCTCTGCCAAACGCTCCAACATAACATTACACCTCTCTTAAACACATTTCTTTTTTCCCAGTACAACTCTGTCTAATCCTGCCAAATCTTTTCGTATCTCAACATTGTCAAAACCATTTTTTTGTAACAATTTGCTGACTGTTTCCCCTTGGTCATAACCAATTTCAAAAAAGAACCAGCCTCCTTGTTTCAAATAATTTTTTCCCTCAGTTATGATTTTTTCATAAAACAAAGTGCCATTTTCTCCCCCATCCAGTGCCAAATGAGGTTCAAAGCATTTTACAGACGTCATTAAATTCTCTATTTCTTTTGTGGCAATATAAGGAGGGTTTGATACTATCATATCCAAGTTGTTTTTCCAATTTTGAGGAACTTGTGTAAATAAATCGCTTTTTATCCATGTTATGGAAACATGATTCCGGCAGGCATTTTTTTTAGCCGTTTCAATCGCCGCATCACTAATGTCAATACCACAAAGAGAAAAATCTCCGTATTTTGCCATACTAACTGCAATACACCCTGTTCCCGTACAAATATCCAATCCTCTTTTTAAATTTTCTTTTTCAGCATATTCCAAAACAGCTTCTACCAATATCTCTGTGTCAGCCCTTGGAATCAAAACGCCTTCTTCTACAAAAAAGTCTAGCCCCATAAATTCACATTTGCCTATCATATATTGCACCGGCTTACCTTGTTCTCTTTGCTGCAAAGCAGAGAAAAATTCCTTTTCCTCTGCTTGTGTCAACATAAAATCATTTTTTGTATATAATTGTACTTTTGTAAAGGATATGATATGCATTAAAAGTAATTCTGCATCAATTGCATAGCTTTCTATATTTGCCTTTTTTAATTTATTCTTTCCCAAAAAAAGGGCTTGTTCTACATTCATTTTTCTTCCTCTATTTTTTTACTGTCATCGCCTTCTACTTCCAACACTTTTTTCATTGCCGCAATGGCTGTTTCAATTTGTTCGCCGTCTGGTTCTTGTGTTGTTATTTTTTGCAAACAAAGCCCAGGATAGCTTACCATAGCTACCAGCTTACTTTCCGAACTGCCCGCCCATCTTATCACTTCATAGGAAAGCCCGGCAATAAAAGGTACTAGTAATATACGGCTGACAAAACGCAGCATAATATTATCAGTCTGAACAAAAAATAATACTACCATACTAATAATCATCACAAGCAGTAAAAAACTTGTGCCACAGCGCTTATGCAGTCTTGTGCAAGTTTTGACATTTTCTACTGTCAAAGGCAGTTCTTTTTCAAAACAATTAATGGTTTTATGCTCAGCCCCATGATATTGGAACACTCTTTGTATTTCTTTCATTTTTGAAATGGCAAAAATATACGCCAAAAATATGCCAATTCGTATCAACCCTTCTACTACGCCTAATCCCCATGTAGGTATCACTGTTTTAAAAAAACCGCCCAACCAAACAGGAAGCATAAAAAACAATGCTACACTCAGCAATATAGAAATAAATACGCTAAAATAGATGATAAAATCATTGACCTTATCTCCAAATTTATCCATAATCCATTTTTCAAATTTAGAAGGTTCTCCTTCCTCCATCATTGCCTCTCCTGCAATCTCTGCAGAACGCATCATAATTTTTGTACCTGTTACAAGAGAATCTACAAAAGCCGCCATTCCTCTAAATATAGGAAATGTAAAAATTTTATATTTTTTGGAAAGTCCCGTGCAATTTTTTTCTTCTAATGTAATACCGCCTTCCGGATTTCTTACCGCCATGGCATAGATTGTTTTTCCACGCATCATAACGCCTTCAATCACTGCCTGACCGCCAATACTTGTTCTTTTCAATCAATCAACCCCTTTTGTGAAAGCTGTTTATTTATAAAAAAAGGCGGGATTGCATACATACCCCACCCTTTCGACCTTCTATATTATTTTCTGCCGTATTTTTTATTAAATTTCTCAACTCTACCGCCTGCTTCAACCAATAATTTCTGGCTGCCTGTATAAAATGGATGGCATTTGGAGCAAACTTCTACTCTAATTTCATCTTTTGTGGACCCTGTAACAAATTCATTTCCACAGTTACATTTTACTGTTACTTGATTATATTGTGGATGGATTCCTTCTCTCATGTAATTCACCTCTTTCTGTTGATCAATAATTTCGCATTATTTAAAGACAACGTTAGTAGTATAGCATAGTTTTTGTTATTTTGCAATATATTTTGAACAAGCTGTATTTCTTTTTTATGCTTTATCATAGCAGTGTACTTCTTGTAAACTACCTATAAAGCCAATAGGCTTCCAGATTCATCGACTTCGCAACTTACTATCTCTACAGTCATTAATTGGGGCAGTCCCTACTCTATACTTTTGGCTATTTTAATCCACTGTCTAAAGCCGGTGGGTTAAGGCAGCCTTATTTCAAAAAGCATTGTTTATTTTTCTAATTTATGATCAAAAGTTTTTTCAAATCCTGGAAATCTGCCTATAAACTCTCTATTGTTTCCTGTCTTTTTCATCCATTCAATGACATTTTCTGTAATATCTGTACAAGCCATGCCGCTTGCTAATTTGCGTAAAGCAAAAATACAATCCATTTCTGTCTTTGTGAGCAATTTATCTTCTCTTCTTGTTCCGGAACGATTGATATCAATAGCCGGAAACACTCTTCTTTCGGCTAATTTTCTATCCAATACCAATTCCATATTACCAGTTCCTTTAAATTCTTCAAATATCACATCGTCCATTTTACTGCCCGTATCAATCAACGCAGTCGCTAATATTGTCAAACTGCCTCCGTTTTCGATATTTCTGGCAGCTCCAAAAAATCTTTTGGGCATATGAAGTGCGGAAGGATCTAATCCTCCTGAAAGTGTTCTGCCACTGGGAGGAATAATCAAATTGTATGCCCTTGCCAATCTTGTAATACTATCTAAAAGTATCACAACATCTTTTTGCTGTTCCACCATTCTTTTTGCTCTTTCCAAAACCATTTCCGCCACTCTTCTATGATGATCAGGTTCTTCATCAAATGTAGAATATACAATATCTACATTTTTTCCTGTAATAGAACGCTGAATATCGGTTACTTCCTCCGGACGTTCATCAATAAGCAAAAATATCAAATGCACTTCTTTGTGATTTTTGGTAATAGAGTTTGCCAACTGTGTCAGCAATATTGTCTTTCCCACTTTTGGAGGGGCTACAATCATACCTCTTTGTCCTTTTCCAATAGGCGCAACCAAATCAATCAAACGTCCTGCTATAGAGGTGCGACCTGTTTCTAATTTCAGTTTTTCTTCAGGATAAATCGGTGTCAAATCTTCAAAAGAAGGGCGTTTTGCTGCTTTTTGAGGCAAATCGCCATTGACGCTTCTTACATATAGCAAAGCATTGAATTTTTCATTTTCTCTGGCAATACGAATGTTACCTCTTACGCAATCTCCTGTTTTTAGGTTAAAACGACGAATTTGTGACTGAGAGATATAAATATCTCCACTGCCTCTTAAAAAATTTTCGGCTCTTAAAAAACCATAGCCATCAGGCATTACTTCCAGTATGCCTTCTCCAAGCATGCCACTGTCTAAAGATTGGTTTTCTTTTTTTTCTTCTTGGGAGATTGTTTGTTGTTGGATTTGTGGGATGTCTTCTTCTATTTCTTGGGAAAATACTTGATTTTGTTGTTTTGTTTGGATAGAAACATCATCTTCTGCAGTAAAAACAGCATCTTCGTCTTTTTGTTGTAAGCAAAAACCATATGCAGTCACATCTTTAATGGGTGACAGGGTTTGCTTTGGCGATGTTTCCGGTGTTTGATTGGTTATTTGATTTGATTGATTTTGTAACAGTTGTTCAATTAACTCATTTTTTCTTAACTTACTGACAGATTTTAAACCCATCTCTTTTCCCATTTGTTTTAATTCTACTAGGGTTTTTTGTGTCAAATCCTGCCCCATTATCATTTCTCCATTCTATTTTATTTTTATAAAATCATGTCTGCTTTTATTCTATTATATACATTTTTTCTGTTATTTAGGTATTTTTATTCTTTCTCCTGCTTTTAAGTAGTCACTTTCTGTTTTACCATTTGCATCTAAAATCTTTTGGTATTGCGTGCCATCTCCATAAAACTTCTCAGCCAACCCCCACCATGAAGTATCGCTTGCCGTTGTCGTATACCAATCAAAATTGCCTGTATCTGTAGTAGTTTCTTGGTTGCTTTGTGCATCAGGCTCCGTCGCCGTACCGCCATTTTTCAAAGCTTGCAATTCTTCTTCCAATTTTAATTTATCCATTTGCAATGTTTCATATTGGGTTTTCAAATTTTCATTTTCCGCAATGGTTTGTTCTGCTGTTTTTAGTTTTCCCCCCAAAGAGATGCATCGAAAACCCAAAAAACCAATTAAAACAATAGCAATGACAGAAAATATCACACCAAATTTTTTGCTTGGACGAAATGTAATACGCTCTTCATCTTCATAGTCGTCGCTATATAATTCATTTAAGTCTAACTGCTTTGCCCCTCTTTCTAAATCAAAATCTTCAAAATTGCGGCTGCGTCCCCGTCTGCCTGTAGCAGTATGATGCTGCTCTTGTTGGGAATTTTTTGAAGGAAGTGTAATTTCAATTTCCTGCATCAAAGGACCACGACGTTCTCTTCTTTCTGATGCAGCAGTATAATCATCATATGTTTCATTTTGTTGGTAATTTGTATCATACATATCCTCCGTATAAGGCATATATGCTGTGGTCTGTTCTGTATCATCATAGCCATTACTATAGTCAAAAGAAGAATCGTTTTGCTGCTGATTATCATACTGTGTAGATAAGCCAACTTGTGTCTGATAAATCGTTTCATCATATCCTGTTTCATCTTGATAATTTATTTGTGTATCATATGTATTTTGCTCTTGTTCTGTTTCTGATTGTATTGGCTGAAATCTTGTTGTATATTGCTGTGCTTCTTCCTGATTTCTGCGACGCGTTCTTCTTCCAATAACAGTTTCTTCTCCTGCCGCACCGCTCCAATCAATGCTTGTGGTATCTTGGCTTACTTGTGCCTGATCATTATTTTGTCTTGTTCTTCTGCGATATATTGTTGCACCATCTTGTTGTTCATTTTTTCCCATCAAAGGATGTGTTTCCATCAATATATCCACAACTTCCTTGGGTAAATCTTCATAAAGGTCGCTAGGTTCTGTTTTATCCCTATTATAACCATCATATCTTTCTTTTTCCATAAATTATCCTCCGCTTTTGGCTATCTGCTGTGTAATATAAAAAATCTTTTTGCTTAAGTAAAAAACACAGCTTATCATAACATTTTGTATGTTATATTCACAAAATACTTATTATATCTTATTATTTTAACCATTCCAACTGCCAGTGTCAACATAATACAAACTTTTTAACCATTTTGTAAGCATTGTTTTTTATACTACTTTATTGTTCTACTCAAAAAATGATATTGTTTTATAATCAGAACCATACCTAAAAGATGTGGTTTTCACAACCCTATTAGGGCATATAAAATAGTAGGCGCCCAAATAATGCTTTCACTTTATCTAAGCCTTACTGATAGGATTGCCGCCCTTAAAATGGTTCTGCTATTGCTTTTGCTTTGTATTTCACTTGTTCTCTATTTGATAGCACTTTTCTTGTTCTCTTATGTATTTGTATATCGTTGTTGTATTCAGACCAACTGTACTCACATAGTAGTCGCTCTGAAATTTCTGTTTCCAAATTTATATTTTAAATTTACATGTGGGTTGCATATCCTCATAGCGTTCTTTCATTTCAAATATTCCAAAAATGATGATGCACTTTTGGATGCTATCTCTGCCAAAAGATGTATATGATTCGACGTCCTATGTCCTTCTATAATTTGTATTATTTTGTATTTGTACAAATCTTTTATTATTTTTGGATATCTTGAGGCAATTATAAATGATTTTCATTCTGTATTTTGGAGTAAAAACGATAGGATACTTACACATCCATTTGCATGTGCTAAACTTTCCTCTTCCTCATAAAGCGAGCAATTGTGAAAACCGCTTTGCAGTCTTTGATACGAAAGTCATAATATCACAAACATCGGCTAAGCCGATAGTTTGCTATGCCTCTAGAAGGGGCTGTTACCGGCAACGTTTGTAAGCGTTTTAAAAGTCTGCCAAGCTCTCTACTTCCCCAACTGTCACCTTTGGCGGCTATTTTTATTTGTTTTTACGTTTTTACCCATAAACAGGGCAATGTATTCATTGAAAGGAATTGAATCTTGTATCCAGTGCTCCTTTCACTGATTATTCATGTATTTTTTGTGTTTTGCCTAACTATATCCATATCATATCCTCTACACCAAAACGTTCTTTCATATTTGTATTTTAAATTTGCATCTCTATCAAAAATAATGAGAGAACTTTTCTCTTTCAAATATCCAGCTATTTCTGACATACTGTATTTGGGCAGTATATCAATGAACATATGTATATGATCTGAACAACATTCTGCCGCTATCATCTCTATTACTTTTCTTTCACATCTTTGTCTAAGTATTTTTCCTATTTCAGCTTTCATTTTTCCATATAGTATCTGTGTTCTATACTTTTGGGGAATACAATATGATATTTACATTCTGAACTTGTATGCGCTAAAGTTCCCTAATTCCCTTGACATATCCCAGGATTTTTATTGGTTTACCAATGAAAAGACTCTGTATTTCAACAGAGTCTTTTTTCACACATCCTTATTTTACAGCCAATACCAAATAAACATTTCTTTCGGAATCTTCTATATATTCCAGCGTTATAGGGTCGCCAATCTGCTTTTGCAATATACTTAAGTGGCTTTTTACCTCTACTTCAAACAAATCCTCTTTTCCATCAAGCATGATATAATACAGCGTATTTCCATCTGATACAATGTCTTTGATTGCAGTAATACTGCCTGTTATGGTTTTTGTTTTTTCTGTGCTGATTGTATCAATTCCACTGCCTTTCATCAAATCCACATATGTTTTTTCACATTCCGCAACAGTATCTCCTGTTGCCACAATCTGATATTTTTGTATATTTACCATAGCATATTTTTTCACAAGTCCCGCCCCATCTTTTAATGCCAGAAAATAGGTTGGTTCTCCCTCAATATTTAATAAAAGAGGAAATGTGGCTTTATATCCTAAATGCTGTACCTGTCCTTCAGCCGAAGACATTGCTGAAATTTCTTTTGCTCCGGAAATCAAATAATATCTTGTTTCTTTTGTTCTTTGATTCATCAGCACAAACCCTACATTGGATTCATCTCCTGTAACAGACGTAACGCCTGTATATACCCATACGTCATCTTCCAAAGCAATATAGTTATAGCCTTCCGTCGTTTGCAAACAATCTCTTTGTCCTAATATGCTGTTTAAAAAACCATTTTTTAACGTACCATAATAATCATATTGCTGTATCAAAAGCCCTGCATCATATACCTCGTCAATCCATTGCGGTACATCTGCTACATCATAATAAATGTCCTCTCCTGTTACAGCATTTACAAGTACAATACCTTTAATATCCGTTCCGCCAAACAAGCCGATGGTCTTTTGTTCTATTGGACAAATCCAATAAGGCGTACCGTTATCGTCAATTTCAAAATTATAGCCTCTAAACATAGCCGTAGGATAACGGAATCTTAAATATCTTTGAAGCTTTCTTCCAAAATGCTCCGCTGGAGAATATTTCATACCTTCTTGCAGTTTTACAAGCTCTACATCCTGTGTTGTCATATCAATACGAATATAAGCCGGAATGCCTCTTCCTCTATTGGTAAGCCATTTAATAATATCTCCATATTCTAAGGGTATGACACGAACAGGCTTTGTCTGATAGTTAATTTGTGTATTGTAAGCTACGCTCACTTCATACTGGGAAACCATATCTACCATGCTTCCCATCTCTCTTTCTGCCAAACGTTCTGCAGAATCTTTATCCAAAATAGGAATTTGTGTATAATCCACTTCTTTGACGTCTTCTTTAAAATTGCTCGTTTCTACCTTTAATAGTTCATAATAAGCTTTTGAACGAATAATAGGAGAAGACAACAAAGACCCAATACAATAAAACAATGCAAATGCCGCAGGAATCAAAAGAAATTTTTTAAAAAGTTTTAACTTTTTTTCTTGCCCTTGTATATCCTCTCTGGAAAGCAGCTTTTCTACAATGCTCCAGAGATTTATCACAATTCCAACGCCTGCGGCTATCACAAGAAATACCCAAAAATCATTGGAATGAAAATTCAGCGCAGGCAACTGCCAATAAAACATACCAAACCACACCACTAATGTTATAATAGGTGGCAACCATTTTTTACTTTTCATATTGTACCGCCTTTCTTTTGCCCTTTTTATTATTATCACACTATACGAAAAATTTGTAAAATATATTATAAAATATTTCCTGTATTTTTTCTAAAAAAGAAGTCTTTTTCTGTATGAATTATCCTCTTTACAGAAAAGCAAATATTGTTTATACTCTAAATAAAAGAAAATTTGCTTTTTGTAACGCCTTTTCTATCTCACATTTGTGTAACAATTATTGCATATTATTTGTATAATATAAAAAAATGTGTTATCATATAAATATATTGGTTTATCATAACTTTTTATAGAACGGATTTCAATAAGGATGTGATTGAATTGAAAATAGAAAAAATAAATGAAAGTCAAATTAAACTAATCTTAACACAAGCTGATTTATCAGAACGCAACATCAAACTGGAGGATTTAACAATCCCTTCCGAAAAAACCCAAGCGCTTTTTCACGATATTATGGAAAAAGCTCTGGAAGAGTATGATTTTATATCAGAAAACACCCCCCTTATGGTAGAGGCTGTTCCTGTTGGTTTAGACGGTATTATGATTATTGTAACAAAAATAGACAATAAAAATCAAGAAAATATTGGTCACAAATTACTTTCACAACAAAAAGACTTAAGACGTTTTAAAAGAAAACCTCTTGTATTTCAAGAAGGTGAAATCGATAAAAACAGTGATATTCTCATCTATTCTTTTGAAAAATTAGACGACGTCATTGATTTGAGTCTGCGTATTGCAGAGTCTTATCACGACGCCAGCTCTTTATATAAGCTGCATAACAAATATTTCCTTGTGCTGCAAATGAAACAAGATGGAGATGAAAATAAAACAGAAGAATTGGAACTAATATTGGGTGAATATGGTCAAAAACATATTTCCATTCAGCTTTCCAAATATTACTTATTAGAACATGCAGAAACCATTATAGAAAATAAGGCAGTTACATTGCTTTCTAAAAGCTTTGCTTGTTAATTTTAAAAAAATAGGGGCTTTGGGAAAGAAGTTTTTATTTTTTTAAATAACTTCTTTATTATCATCAGAACCATCGGCTTAGCCGGTGGTTTGCTCTGCCCCCACAAGGGCTGTTATTGGCATCTCTTTGAAAGTCCGCCAAACGCTCTACTTGCCCAACTGCCGCCTTTGGCAGCTATTTTTATTTCTACTTTTTCACCTGTAAACGAGTCAATGTACTCACTGAAACTAATTTGATCCGTCATATAGTCTTGTTTTAACAGATTATTGATATATTCACATATTTTTTTGTGTTTTTTCTAACTGTATCAATGTCATATCCTCCACGCCAAAACGTTCTATTTCCATATTTATATTTTAAATTTGCATATCTATAAAAATAATACGACAACTTTTCTCTCTCAAATATCCAACTATTTCTTACATATGTACTTAGTCGGTATACCAATCAGCATATATATGATCCAGACAACATTCTGCCGCTATCATTTCTATTACTTTTCTTTCGCATCATTATCTAAGTATTTTCCCTATTTCAGCTTTCATTTTTCCATATAGTACCTGTTTTTTATACTTTGGTACGAATACAATATGATATTTACATTCCCAACTTGTATATGCTAAACCATTCATATAAAAATCTCCTATGCTTTCTTATGTCTTATATAATGATAAGGAATTTTTTGCTTGAAGCTAAATCTCGCTGATTCTCTCAGCATAGTCAGAAGTTTTTATTGGGTTACCAAACAAACATCCACTCACCTAGCGAGTGATTTTTCTCATACGGGCATAGCCTTTTACTCTTGGCTTATACATAAATCTATAACCCAGTCTGCTACCCTTCAAAGGAGGTTCCGATTCCAGTGTCAGCTGTTTTCTCAGTTAATCTTCTCTTAATTTACTTACTGTATATTTAGCTATTCTGTCTACATTTTTACTCCTGTATCAGCATAATAGTCTTTACACCAAAACTCTCTATTGCTATACTTGTAGTTCAACTCACGAAATTGTTACTGTCACATAATGCAGCTTTTTTCTTTTCCAATCCCCATAAAACTTGATGTACTCACTTTTAGCGGTATCTCTATCAGCATACATGGACATACTGCTGCTTTTGGTATATTCACACCTTTCCACTCACATAATTTTTCAATATTTCTCCCTTTGCTTTTCTTTTTTTGTAATAAAAACTTTTCTTGTATACTTTAGTGCAAATACTATATATCATATTTACAATTCCATTTTCTATGCCATAAACTATGTTTATCCATAATACTCATATACAGACCTACTATTCACTATTTTTTTGCAGTTGACAGACTGCAATTCTATTATAGTCAAAAGGAGTTTTCACTTCTACCTCAACACCAAAAAGCTTTTTGAACCACACGTCTAATGCGTAATTTTTTTCATACAAAAAGGCTGTCAACTTTTTTAAACAGATGCCTTTTCACTTTATCCATCATCTTATTCTAACATAAAAACTTTGCCACCAAAGGCAATGTTATCACAGAAAGTATTGTAGAAACAAACACATATTCCGACGCTCTTTTTTCATCGTTTCCGTAACCTCCTGCAAAAGAAGGCAATGCCGCCGCCGCCGGCGTTCCCATCAATATCACCATCACTCCCAGGGCTACACCGTCCATAAAAAATGCCATTACTAATTTCGTTAAAATAGGCATAACAATCAATGTAAAAAAGCTAAATATGTATACAACCTTATCTGCTAACACTTCTTTTACTTTTGCCGATGCTAAAAGTGCGCCAATGACAATCATAGAAAGACAAACTGTTGTATTAGAAGCATAATTTAAAGTATTATATAATGGTTCTGGCAAAGAAATAGAATTAACAAAACAAAAAACACCTATGATAGCAGAAAAACAAATTAGATTAAAAAAAGCATCTTTTAATAATTTCATAGGCGGCTTTGCAATGCCGCATTGATAAGAAAACAATACAGAACAGGCTGTAAATAAATATACATTGCAAGCAAACATCACTGCCACACAAAATATCAGTCCCTCCGCTCCAAACATGGCTGTTACAAGAGGCTGACCCATAAAAATCACATTACTATAAACACCACCGCCTGTAAAAAGTCCTAACTGAGGAAAGTTCATTTTTAAACATTTTCCCACTACAAAAAAAAGTATTGTACCCAATATGCATAAAAATATAGTGCCAAAAGCTGTTTTTAAAAATCCCATCCATATTTCATAAAAATATTCTCTTTGCAACAATATAATCATATTCGCGGGTATTGCTACTTTTGTTAATACAATAGATAATCCTTTTGTTTCTTTTTCCGGCAGATATCCCTTTTTATTTAATATAAAGCCAACTATCATAAGTAATACCATTGTTGCCAACTGTTCAATTACTGACACTACCACTTTTTTCATCTCCTTTATTCTTTTGAATATATGATAAATACCCGCTTTCTTTGTTTTATAAAAAAAGCGGGTAAAAAATAGATGTAGGTTTAGCCTTCTTTAATCCATAAATTCAACTTTTTCATTTCTTTTATAATAAAGAATAATACAATTAATCCGGAAGCAATATCAGCCACAGGACCTGCCAGTAATATGCCATCTAATCCTAAAAACAAAGGAAATACAACAATTAATGGTATTAACAATATAATTTGTCGAAGCATAGAAAGAACGGAAGCCTTTAACGCCTGACCCGTCGCCTGAAAATATCCTGTCGAAACAATCTGTATCCCCGAAATAAAAATACCAAACATATAAACCTGCATACTCTTAATGGCAAAATCCATAAAATTAGCATCTCCAGAGCCAAATATCATTAAAAGATATTCTGGAAAGAAAACACAGGCAATCCAGCCTACTACAGAACAAATTGTAGCAATTTTTACAGACAACAAGTATGTTTCTTTGATTCTTTTCGGTTTTCTTGCTCCATAGTTAAACCCTACAATGGGCTGTGCGCCTGTACCAATACCAATGTTGATACCAATTAAAATTGCACTTACTTTTAATACAATACCCATAGCGCTTAACGCCACATCGCCGCCTACTGTAGAGGCATTTCCATAATAAACAAGAGAATTGTTTAAAATAACTTGCAACAATGTATTGGCAATCTGCACAATAAAACTAGAGATACCTAATGCACAAAACGCCATAATCAATTTTGCTTCTGGTTTAAGATACTTCTTTTTCAATCTCATATTTCCTTTGTATTTAAAATACCATATCAATACAACAGCCGACAGTATCTGAGATGTTATCGTAGCAATGGCGGCTCCCTTTACTCCCCAATGGAATACAAAAATATAAATAGGGTCTAATATGGTATTTAAAATTGCTCCTATGATCATACTTAACATAGCCATTTTAGGACTGCCGTCTGTACGAGCCATATTGGAAAGTCCTGTGCCTATCATCATAAACGGAACGCCCAACAACGTAATACCTGCATAGTCCTTTGCATATTGCATAATAGAATCTGTGGCGCCAAAAAGACGCAGCATAGGTTCAAAAAACAAAAAACATATACCACAAAGTGCTAAACCGGCTACAATTAAAATGGTCATCATATTACCCAAAACTTTTTCCGCCACATCAAACTTACCTTCTCCTAAACGTATAGAAGCATAAGCACTGCCGCCTGCTCCTATGAGCATAGAAAGCGAAAGAACAATGGTTACAATGGGAAATGCTACTGTTGTTGCCGCATTTCCTTGATAGCCCACTCCTTGCCCAATAAATATTTGGTCTACAATATTGTACAAGCTGTTTACTAAAAGTGACACAACAGAAGGTACTGCAAAACTTCTTAATAATTTTCCAATGGGTTTTCTGCCTAGTGGATTGTCTGTATCCATCTGTTGTTTACTGATTGTCGTTTCCCCCATACCATTTCCTCCATATTTTTTCATTTTTATACTTTATTTACCTCTACATTTGGTCATTCTAGCACAATTTAGTTGCGCATTCAACTAGATTGTTATCTTTTTTTGTATAAAAAAAAGAGCAATTTATTTTTTATAAAAAATAAATCTTTCTTTTTTAGCTATTATAGTTTCATTTTAAAATGATTTTTGTTTTTTCAGCTATATAGAGTATAACTCCTGCAGACAAGCTGCCTACCAATGCCCCCACTATGACATCGGTAGGATAATGCACTGATAAATAAATTCTTGAAAAAGCCATGATAGCGGCAAATAAAAAAATCACTTTTCCCCATTTTTTATCCATATTCCATATCACAACAGCACTTGCAAATGCCGCTGTTGTATGTCCGGAAGGAAAAGAAAAATCACTTAAGGCAGGTACTATAATGTCCAAATAAAGTTTGTCGTAAGGTCGTATACGAGCTATAAAGGGCTTTAAAAAAATATTGGTGATACATGCGCTGAGCACTAAACTGCCTCCTAATACCACTGCCCAATTTCTCCAATTTCTTTTTTCTCTTTTTCCTATTATAAAAAATAATATTGTTAGTATTATCCAAATCATGCCATGATTTCCTAAAAAAGAAATCGCTTTCATTATCATATCTAAAAGGGGACAAGATAAATATTCTCTTACCCAAAGTACAACTGCCTCATCATATTGTTGTATTGGCTTCATATGATTTCCTCTTTTCTACAACATCAATGTATGTTCAAATACTATTTTCAAACCAATGGCAATTAATACTAAACCGCCTACAAAAGTTGTTTTCTTTTCTAAAAACTGCCCCAATCCAGTGCCTAATATACCGCCGATATAAGAAATGATAAATGCTACTATTCCAATGATAGCAGCTGCCGCAACGATATGTACGTCTAATATGGCAAAACTGATGCCAACAGCCAAAGCGTCAATGCTGGTAGCAATGGCTTGCAGTATCAAATTTTTTGTTGTCAATACAACAGTACATTCTATTTCTTCCTCCTGTTTTTTTATACTTTCCAATATCATATTGCCACCAATTAAAGCTAATAATCCAAAAGCAATCCAATGGTCTACTGCCTCAATATAATTTTTGACGCTTGTTCCCAAAAGCCACCCCAGCAAAGGCATCAAAAACTGAAATCCACCAAAATAAAGCCCTTGCTGTACAGCATTTTTTTTACAAAAATTTGTAACACAAGCGCCATTTGCAATGGAAACAGCAAAGGCGTCCATGGCTAAACTAACTGCAATAAAAAAAATGGTTATATAGTCCACAATCAAATTCCCCCTTATAAAAACTTTTCCCTTTCCCGTATTCAAAAGTTCATAAAATCATACCGTTTTTTCTCAAAGGATGATTGTAAAATAAAACAGATATTTTGATTCCTTTTCTACTGTATGCAAAAAGAAAAGACCTTATCTCTTTGTTTTTGAAAAGGATAAAAAAAAAGAATGCCGTAGCATTCTTTTTATGGGAGTTACAGGGCTCGAACCTGTGACCCTCTGCTTGTAAGGCAGATGCTCTCCCAGCTGAGCTAAACTCCCCCAAACAATTGTTGTTTTCATTTATGCTGACCCGTAAGGGAATCGAACCCTTGTTTCAGCCGTGAGAGGGCCGCGTCTTGACCGCTTGACCAACGGGCCTCATCTTTATTTGAGTAGCGGAGAAGGGATTTGAACCCCTGACACCGCGGGTATGAACCGCGTGCTCTCGCCAACTGAGCTACTCCGCCACAACTTGACTACCTGCCTTATTATAAATGTTATGCTACAACTTGTCAATACTTTTTTTGACAAATTTTTAATGACTTG
>DVLQ01000199.1 GCA_018715395.1 Candidatus Coprocola pullicola
AATAAAATGAATAGAAGAGTTCTATCTGTGATAGGTAAAAGTATTTCTGGCGTAAGTAGAAAATTTGGGATAACCTTTTAAGAGAAAGTTTTATTCGATTGGATTCTAAAGTAAACTGATGATGACATTTACAACAAATATAGTTTTGATGTCTGTATTTATCTTTTCTATAATGCCAAAAAGAATGAGAAAAGCAATGAGCACAAGAAATAACAAAATCCTTAAAAGTAATAATTACATTTATTTATAGAAACAAATTCCTTTGAGGAAGAAACAGTGTTTTAGTTCATTTTATTGTGCTTTGAATAAGAGGCTGTTGTCTATATCATTTTCGAATAACAGAATGTTTTTTATTGAAAGGAGGGAAATAATGAATTTAAGGCAACGATACAAAGGTGATAAAAAATGGATTTGGTTTTTGACAGAATTAATAGACAGATATAACTCAGATAATATTGGAAAATCAGCGGCGGCATTGACATATTATCTGATATTTACATTATTTCCTTTTCTGATTTTTATTAGTACATTATTGGGTTTTTTAAATATTCCTCTTGTTTCTCTCACAGGGGAAGTTTCCCGATTTTTGTCGGAAGATATGATTATGCTCTTAAATGTATGTATTGCACAAATTACAGAATATAGAAGCAGTACAGTGTTGGCTTTTTCATTGATATTTTCAATATGGTTTCCTTTAAGAACAGTAAAAGCTTTGATGGATGCAATTAATGTGGCATATCGTGGCAGTCCTCGAAAATCCCCTTGGAAATATCATATATTTACATTTATTTATATGATTTTTATTACCTTGTTTACTATTGTTGCGCTTTTTATTGTTGTGATAGGAGAAAGCGTACTGCATTGGGCGGGAAGGTATATTGCTTTGCCTTTAGAATCTATTGCAATCTGGGGAAAATTACGATTTTTGCCTTTGGCTGTAATACTTTTTTGTGTATTATCTTCATTATATTATGCTTCTCCCAGTGAAAGACCAAAGGGAAGGTATGTTTATCCTGGAGCATTGGCAGCATTGGTTTCTTGGATGATTTTTTCGGTAGGATTTGCTTATTATGTAGATAATATGGCAAATTATTCTTTAATTTACGGTTCTATTGGTGCAATTATTGTATTTTTAATGTGGTTATATTTTAGCGCAATTACAATATTAATGGGAGCGGAGTGTAATCATGTGCTGTTATCAATTAAAAAAGAAACAAAAGAGTAGGGGGGATTATTTTGGAAGTCAAAAATCAAAGAACATCATATTTGATCAAACGATTTGCGCCTTATTTCAAAAAATATAAATGGATATTATTATTAGATTTATTTTGCGCTACACTGACCTGTGTTTGTGAAATAGTACTGCCTTTGATTGTACGCTATATTACAAATGCAAGCATGGCAGGCGGAGCGGCTTTAACGATGAATATTGTATTACGTTTGGGTGTATTTTATATGATATTAAGAATCATTGATACAGCAGCCAATTATTTTATGCAATATACAGGTCATATCATGGGAGCAAGAATTGAAACAGATATGCGAAGGGACTTATTTGACCACTTACAGAAATTATCTTTTTCTTATTATGATGAAACGAAAATTGGTCAGATTATGGCAAGAATTACAAGCGACTTATTTGATGTAACAGAATTTGCGCATCATTGTCCTGAGGAATATTATATTGCATTTGTAAAAATTATAGCTGCGTTTGTGATATTGTGTGGAGTAAATGTACCTTTGACCATAATTGTATTTGCTATTATACCTGTGATGCTATTTTTTTCTATGAAATTTAATAAAAGAATGAAAAAAGCATTTAAAAAGTCAAGGTTTCAGATTGGTGAAATCAACGCAAGAACAGAAGATAGCCTGTTGGGTATTCGAGTGGTGAAGTCCTTTGCTAATGAAGAGATAGAAAAAGAAAAGTTTGGTCAAGGAAACAGACGTTTTTTGGACATCAAAAAGGAAATGTATCGTGCTATGGCAGGATTTCAAAGTACTATAAGAATGTTTGACGGTATTATGTATGTTGCAGTGGTTGTAATAGGTTCTTGGTTTTTACTGCAAGGGAAAATATTGTCCGGAGATTTAGTAGCTTATTTATTATATATTACTACACTACTGACAACTGTTAGAAGAATTGTAGAGTTTACAGAGCAGTTTCAAAGAGGCATGACAGGAATTGATAGATTTTTGGAGGTAATTGATGTGCCTGTAGAAATTAAAAACAGCGAAAATGCACAAGATTTGACTGATGTCAAAGGACATATTACATTTTTGGATGTGACGTTTCGATACCAAGACGAAGAAAATACAGTGCTTTCTCATGTAAATTTAGATATTAAGCCGGGAGAAACGGTGGCATTGGTAGGACCTTCCGGCAGTGGAAAAAGCACGTTATGCAGTTTAATTCCTCGTTTTTATGATGTGACAGAAGGTTGTATTGAAATTGATGGAAAAGATATTAAAAATGTTACATTATCCTCTCTGCGTTCTCAGATTGGGGTAGTACAGCAAGATGTATATTTGTTTTCTGGAACAGTGGCAGAAAACATTGCTTATGGAAAACCAAATGCCACTGAGCAGGAAATTGAAGAAGCGGCAAAAAAAGCAGGCGCCCATGATTTTATTCTTTCGTTGGCACAAGGATATGATACTTATGTAGGAGAACGTGGCGTAAAGCTTTCCGGAGGGCAAAAACAAAGAATCAGCATTGCCAGAGTGTTTTTAAAAAATCCTCCCATACTCATATTAGACGAAGCTACTTCTGCATTGGACAATGAAAGCGAACAGATTGTACAACAGTCTTTGGAGGAATTGGCAAAGGGTAGAACCACTGTTACTATTGCTCACAGACTGACGACAATAAAAGACGCTAAAAAAATTCTTGTTTTGACAGAAAATGGCATTGAAGAAGAAGGAAGTCATGAAAAATTGATGAAAAAAGGTGGCATTTATGCCAAATATTATGAAATGTACCAATCATAATCCTTTTAGGGTATCAAATAATATGATTTGATAGCCTTTTAATTGAATGCTTTTATGTAACAAATCCTTAGTTTTATTAAGGGGAAATAAAATACATTAATATAGAAAACCTCCTAATTATAATTTTAGAATGAAGATTTGGCAGCCGCATTACTAAAAAATAACAGGAGGTTTTTAACATAAAAAACGAAATAAAAAGTACTACACATTAAAAACTTAACCACTGCCAAACTGAGAATTGGGAGAAAACGCTCACATGAAAGGATGTAGGAGTAATGCCCTTGCTGGGATAGTAAGGCAAAGCCCCACGGTCTTTTTTAAAAACACTATGCAAATATAGACGCCAATATCATATAGTGTTTGCACCAAAATATAGAAGAAAGAGATATAGAAAAAAGAGAGAGCCAATATAGTACAAATCATTAGAAAATTGTGTGAAGAAAAAAAGGTTGTGTTCTCCCAAGCACAAGTATGTCCAGACCATATCTATATGTTAGTCAGTATGCCACCATATCGGAGTGTAGCACAGTTTATAGGGTAAGAGTGCGTTGATGATATTGGATAAGTATGCGAATTTGAAATATAGATATGGGATAAAAAACTTTTGGGCGGAAGAATATTTTGTAGATACAGTAGTATGAAATAAAAAGGTGATAAAAGAATATATGAAAAATCAATTGGACAAATATCATGAAAAGAGTACATGACCTCGTTTATGGATAGTAGAGGAGAATAATGAAAAACAGACAGCCAACTGTTTTTTATTGTAATGGGTTATGAAATCTTCCAATATTTCCTTTTAGAGAATAAGTGCATAATACCCCTTCTAGGGGGCGTTCAAATCACTAGTTTGATAGTGGTTTTGATTGGGTGCATTCCTATAACAAAATTGCAGCGCCTTTTTGGGAAAACCAGTATTTTCATTTATTTTATTGTACTTTTAATAAGAAGATGGTGTCTATATCATTTTAAAATAACAGAATCAGTAATATGAAAATAAAAATGCAGAAAAAATTTTTAAAATGTAATTCTAAAAAAGAGTATACAAATAAAAGCAAACATCTGAAGAATAAAAAAAAGTGTTTTGTTTGTTCTTGAGAGTATGCAACACCTACAGCAGGCGTTTGCCCAGACAGATAAAAATGGCTATGGATAAAATGATAATAGAATAGAAAATTAGAAATCATATCCAAAGTAGATTCCATACCTATAAAGGGAATGAGAAAAGCAGTGAGAATAGAAAATAGCAATGTTTTTAAAAATAATTTGGAAGAAAATATTTTTGTTTTCATTTTATTGTATTTTCAATAAGAGGATGCTGTCTATATCATTTTAAAATGACAGAATCAGTAATATGAAAATAAAAATGTAGAAACAATTTTTAAAATGTAATTCTAAAAAAGAGTATACAAATAAAAGCAAACATCTGAAGAATTAAAAAAACAGTGTTTTGTTTGTTCTTGAGAGTATGCAACACCTACAGCAGGCGTTTGCCCAGACAGATAAAAATGGCTATGGATAAAATGATAATAGAATAGAAAATTAGAAAGCATATCCAAAGTAGATTCTATACCGATAAAGAGAATGAGAAAAGCAATGAGAATAGAAAATAGCAAGGTCTTTAAAAATAATTTGGAAGAAAATATTTTTGTTTTGATTTTATTGTGTTTTCAATAACGAGACGTTTTTATATCATTTTAACGTAACAAAATGGTTATAATCAAATGAAGATGCAAATATGGTATTTTCCACAAAAATACCATATCATATACAAAAAGTTTAAGGCAGGTATTAAGAAAATAGCAAGAGCATTTTGTAAGAGAAAGGTGTGAATAAAATAAAAAAGAATATTATTGCAATTACATAGATAAATATTACTATATTTCGTTGTTTGGTGGGATATTTAAATAGCAAAAGTATTTGATAGGCATATAAATTGGAAATATAAGTATGCAAATATGGTTTTTGGTGCAGAAAATATTATGTAGATACAGTAGGCAGATACGAAACGACTATAAAAAAGCATATCAAAAATCAATTGTAAAATGTTATCATGAATGACCAAATAAGTTGAAAAGAATGAGCGACTCATTTACAAGTAAGGAGATAAAATGAGACAAAAAAATGCCCCCAAGCAGGGGGCTGTTACAATAGATAGAATTTTATAAGGTTTATGCAAACTACCCATTGAACGAATAAATGGATTTATTTTAAAAATCCATTTATAATTTGCTGTTCTGCCTCTTGTTCTGTCAAGCCTAATGTCATAAGCTTTGTTAATTGGTCTCCGGCAATTTTTCCAATGGCTGCTTCATGGATTAAAGTAGCGTCTAAATGATTGGCCGTAATTTCGGGAATAGCCGCTACTACGCCGGAATCCATTATGATAGCGTCACATTCAGAATGTCCGTAACAATCTGCATTTCCATTGATGATAGAACGAAATACTTGCTTGGAATCATCTTTTGCTACAGAACGGGAAATGAGATTGGCGCTGGAACCTTTTCCGTCTAATTCTACTTCAAAAGAAGTTTCGGCTGTTTGATTGCCATGAGTCATAATTTTTTCTTTGATAACCAGTGTGGCGCCTTCTGCCAATTTTGCAGTAGAAACTCTATTGGTAGAATCAACCCCTTTGAGCTGTACCGTATCCATTTCCATATAGCTGTTTTCTTCTGCAAAAATATGTGTTTGAGGATTGATAATACGCTCTCCTTTGCCGTCGCCTTCTCCAATATGTTTTTCTAAATATTTTACTTTAGCATTTTTTCCTAAAAAGAATCTGTGTATTCCTTCATGCATAGACGCTTCATCACTACAGTTATGCACACCGCAGCCTGCTACAATGGTTACATCGGCATTTTCACCAATGTAAAAGTCATTGTATACTAAGTCATTGATACCGCCTTCTGTGATGAGAGCCGGAATATGAACAAATTCATTTTTTGTATTTGCTTTTACAATGATATCAATACCAGATTTTCCATCTGTTTTTCCTTTAATTTGTATAGTTTGAGTAGAATTTCTTCCCTCACTGTGTCCATTGCTGCGGATATTATAAGCGCCTGTGGGAATGTCATGTAAATCAGAAACTTGTTCTAACAATGATTTTAATACTGCGTCCATTCGTTTTCCTCCTTCATAAAGCGACAGCCTTCAGATACATTGAGAAGACTTGGCAATACATTTTCTTTTGTACCTTCTTTTGCAATTTCACCATTGGAGATGACAATGATTTTGTCTGCAATATTTAAAATTCTTTCTTGATGAGAAATGATGACAATAGAACCTTGTATCTCCTCATGCATTTTTTCAAACACATGGATAAGATTTTTAAAACTCCAAAGATCAATACCTGCTTCTGGTTCATCAAAAAGAGAAACTTTTGTTTTTCTGGCTAATACAGTGGCAATTTCGATTCTTTTTAATTCACCGCCGGAAAGACTTGCATTGACTTCTCTATCAATATAATCTCTAGCACAAAGACCAACTTCTGAAAGATATTGACAGGCAGTTTCTGTACTTAATTGTTCTCCGGAAGCTAATGTGATCAAATCCTTTACTGTAACGCCTTTAAAACGGACAGGCTGCTGAAAAGCAAAGCTGACGCCTGCTTTTGCTCTTTCTGTGATAGAAAGGTTTGTGATATCTTGACCATCCAATAAAATTTGACCTCTTTGAGGTTTTTCGATACCGGCAATGATTTTTGCCAATGTAGATTTTCCTCCCCCGTTGGGTCCTGTAATTACAACAAATTTTTTATCTTCAATGGTTAAACTGATATTTTTTAAGATACCCTGCTTTCCCTCTGCAGAATAGGATATATTTTTTAATTCTAGCATATGTGTTCCTCCTAAAGGATGTTTCTAAAGTATGTTTCATAACTTCTAAAATTATAACAATTTCCATTTTGAAATGCAATCTTTTTTGATAGACCATAAGAAATGAAAATTTTACACTATATTAACAATGTGTACAAATATTATTTACAATTACTTGGTATACTATAAACATATCAATGAAAGAATAAACTAAACTAATATACCTCCCTAATATTAGTGATGCAATACCCTCCCTGAAAGGACAAAAGTGAAATTGACTTTTGTCCTTTTTTCATTGGGCGCTTTAGCTTAACAAAACTCCTAGTGCTACTAGAGGTAAATAGAATACTTTAGTATAGAAAACCTCCTCATTATAATTTTAGAATGAAGATTTGGCGACCGCATTATGAAAAGAAAATTAGGAGGTTTTAACATAAAAAATGAAATAAAAAGTACTGCATATTTCAAATATAGATGCCAATATCACATAGTATTTGCACCAAAATACAGAAGAAAAGTGATATACAAAGAAT
>DVLQ01000200.1 GCA_018715395.1 Candidatus Coprocola pullicola
TCATGTTTTTAACATAGTCAGCGTGTCCTGGGCAATCAACGTGTGCATAATGTCTGTTTGGTGTTTCATATTCAACGTGTGCTGTAGAAATTGTAATACCACGTTCTCTTTCTTCTGGAGCTTTGTCGATATTTTCAAAAGCTACTGCTTCACCTGTGTTATATCTTTCATGAAGTGTCTTTGTAATAGCTGCTGTCAATGTTGTTTTACCATGGTCAACGTGACCAATTGTACCAATATTCATATGTGGTTTGGTTCTTTCAAATTTTTGTTTAGCCATTTTAAAATATCCTCCTTTAAATTGTTTAAGAGTATAAAATCAATTCTTTGTTATATATCGTTTCCATTATATAGAATATAGCCATTTTTTGCAAGCAAATATTCCATTTTTACTATATTTTCTGCTAAAAAATTATGCTTCTGTTTTTCTGCCTTCCAGTACTTTATCTTGAACGGATTTAGGACATGGTTCGTAATGATCTACTTCCATTACATAAGTACCGCGTCCCTGAGATTTGGAACGAAGATCTGTAGAATAGCCAAACATTTCGGCTAATGGTACATAAGAATGGATTACCTGTACGCCGCTTCTTGCTTCCATACCTTCAATTCTTCCACGACGAGAATTAATATCGCCAATTACATCTCCCATATAATCTTCCGGTACAGAAACCGTTACCTTCATAATCGGCTCCAAAAGCACAGCATCGCCTTTTCTCATAGCTTCTTTAAAAGCCATAGATCCGGCAACTTGGTAAGCCATTTCAGAGGAGTCTACATCATGGTAAGAACCGTCATATACTTCTGCCTTTACGCCAAGTACAGGATACCCTCCCAATATACCGCTTTGCATTGCTTCTTGAATTCCTTTGTCAATAGCTGGAATGTATTCTTTTGGAATAGAGCCACCCACTGTACTGTTCACAAATTCATAATTGTTTTCTGCATCTGTGCCAATTGGATAGAATCTTACTTTACAGTGACCATACTGTCCACGACCACCGGACTGACGTACAAATTTACCTTCCACATCAACGGCTTTACGGAATGTTTCTTTATATGAAACCTGTGGAGCTCCAACATTTGCTTCTACTTTAAATTCTCTCAAAAGACGATCAACAATAATTTCTAAGTGAAGCTCACCCATACCAGCAATGATTGTATCGCCTGTATCTTGATTTGTATAGGTTTTAAATGTTGGGTCTTCTTCTGCCAATTTAGCCAAGGCAATTCCCATTTTATCTCTGCCTGCCTTTGTTTTTGGTTCAATAGCAACTTCAATAACCGGCTCAGGAAATACCATGGATTCTAAAATAACTTCATGATCTTCATCACAAATTGTATCTCCGGTTGTTGTCAGCTTAAATCCAACTGCCGCCGCAATATCTCCGGCATATACTTTATCAATTTCTTCTCTATGGTTTGCATGCATCTGTAAAATACGTCCAACACGCTCTTTTTTGCCCTTTGTAGAGTTATAGACATATGTGCCGGAGTTTAATGTGCCTGAGTACACACGGAAAAATGCCAGTTTTCCAACAAATGGGTCATTCATAATTTTAAATGCCAATGCAGAAAATGGTTCTTCATCAGAAGAATGTCTTTCAATTTCTTCTCCTGTATCAGGGTCAATTCCTTTGATAGCCGGAATATCAATAGGCGCAGGCATATAATCAATTACGCCGTCCAATAATTTTTGAACGCCTTTGTTTCTGTAAGCAGAACCGCAAAATACTGGAATCAATTCACAGTTAATACAAGCTTTTCTCATAGCCGTTTTCAATTCTTCTTCTGTGATTTCTTCTCCTTCCAGATATTTGTCCATCAAAGCTTCATCTGTTTCAGCAATGGCTTCCACCATCATTTGATGATATTCTTCTGCTTTGTCCTTCATATCTGCCGGAATTTCTTCTTCATCTACTTCTTTTCCTAAATCATCTTCATAAATGAAAGCTTTCATTTTAATTAAATCAATTACGCCAACAAAATCGCTTTCCGCTCCAATTGGCAAATACATTGCAACAGGCGTACAGCCTAATCTGTCACGCATCATTTGCAATACATTGTAAAAATCCGCACCCATAATGTCCATTTTATTTACAAAAGCCATTCTTGGTACGTTATAATTATCAGCCTGTCTCCAAACTGTTTCGGATTGCGGCTCAACGCCGCCTTTTGCACAAAATACACAAACAGCGCCGTCTAATACACGCAAAGAACGTTCAACTTCTACTGTGAAGTCAACGTGTCCCGGTGTGTCAATAATATTAATTCTATTTTCATTCCACTGACAAGTTGTTGCAGCGGATGTAATTGTAATACCTCTTTCTTGTTCCTGCTCCATCCAGTCCATAGTAGCAGTACCTTCATGAGTATCACCAATTTTATAGTTACGTCCTGTATAGAACAAAATACGTTCTGTAAGAGTTGTCTTACCGGCGTCAATATGTGCCATGATACCGATATTTCTGGTCTTAGCAAGTGGAAACGCTCTGTTTGCCACGCTGAACTCCTCCTTTTTGGTATATATATGGATATTTGGAAAGCCTTGTAAAAATAAAACTTCCTTTACATAGTCTTTCCAAAATCCCTCTGCCTGATTCTAGATAATTACCATTTGTAATGGGAGAACGCTTTGTTTGCTTCTGCCATTTTGTGTGTTTCGTCTTTTTTCTTTACAGCGCCGCCGGCATTGTTCAATGCATCCATAATTTCACCGGCAAGACGGTCAATCATTGTTTTTTCTCCACGTTTTCTGCTGTAAACTGTCAACCAGCGAAGTCCTAATGTTCTTCTTCTTTCCGGTCTGATATCCATAGGTACTTGGTAAGTAGCGCCGCCTACACGACGTGCTTTTACTTCCAATACAGGCATAATATTGTTTAATGCTTCTTCAAAAGCCTCCAAAGGCTCTTTTCCTGTTTTTTCTGCTACTTTTTCGAATGCACCATAAACAATTTTTTGAGCAACGCCTTTTTTGCCGTCCAGCATAATGCTGTTAATCAATTTTGTTACCAGCTTGCTGTTGTATAAAGGGTCTGCTAAAACTTCTCTCTTTGCAACATGTCCTTTTCTTGGCACGATTCTTCCCTCCTTAATGAATAAAACTTATTCTCGGTACTTCACGGGACTTTCTCCTCGTGTTGTCATGCCTTCATACGTCATCTTTTATATCTAAGCAATTTGCAGATGGTATTGATTTTGTATAAGGCATTTCCTTTTAATTGGTATCGCTTTTTTTGTTTCACTTTGTTCAAATGCAGCAGTTTCCACCGAAAACGCTGTAAAAACAAATGTGAAAAAAATGACTTCTCATTCTTTTTTACTTTTTGGCTTTTGGACGTTTCGCACCATATTTGGAACGCGCCTGCATTCTATTTGCAACGCCTGCAGTGTCCAGTGTACCTCTGACAATGTGGTAACGCACACCTGGTAAGTCTCTTACTCTTCCGCCTCTGATTAACACAACGCTGTGTTCCTGCAGGTTATGTCCTTCTCCGGGAATATATGCTGTTACTTCAATGCCGTTGGAAAGACGCACTCTGGCAATTTTTCTAAGCGCTGAATTAGGCTTCTTTGGTGTAGAAGTCTTTACTGCTGTACAAACGCCACGTCTTTGAGGAGAAGAAATATCCGTTGTTTTTTTCTTTAAAGAGTTCAAGCCCTTCTGCAAAGCCGGAGCAGTAGATTTCTTCTCAACAGTTTGTCTACCTTTTCTTACTAACTGATTAAATGTTGGCATTTTGTTGCACCTCCTTACAAAATAAATACATTCTGCCATTGCATTAACATTTTCATCAAATGCCCGTTGAAAATAGGCATTAAAAAAAGCCTTATTTCAAGACACTGCAACATTTTATCATTCTATACCTGAAAAGTCAAGAATTTTATTGATAAAAATTTACTTTTTTCAAAAATCCTTTTACAATCTTCTTTTTTACATATTACTCATTGCTCTATTGTTAAAATATAACAAAGCAGTCTATTATAGCGCTTCATTGTATATAATAATT
>DVLQ01000201.1 GCA_018715395.1 Candidatus Coprocola pullicola
TACAAAAAGAAATAAAAAAGGTACTTCCTTTATTGATTTGACTTTCTACAGCAATGGTTCCATTATATTGCATTATAATCTCTTTTGCAATAGAAAGACCTAAACCGGAGCCGCCTATTTTTCGACAGCGGGAAGAATCAACACGATAAAAAGGTTCAAATATGTCTTTTTGATTTTCTAAGGAAATACCTATGCCTGTATCTGCAATAGAAACAAAAAGAGCCTCCTCTGTTTGATTGCAGTTTATTGTAATACTGCCTTGCTGTTTATTATATTTGATAGCGTTTTCTATGATGTTAAAAAAAGCTCTATAAAGGATATCATAATGAGCAAATATGCTGCCTTTTCCCTCAAAAACAAATGTGATTTCTTTTTCTGCCAATTTACATTGTAATGTTTTTTCTATTTCTGCTATCATATGGGAAATAGAAACTTCTTGTAAACATTCAGTGGTTACACAATGCATACTAAGAAGCTGATTGGTTAGTTCTATCAGACGATTGGTATTGCGTAATATCACATGCATTGTTTGATGATAATCCTCTAAGGAAGGAGTATCGTATAATTGCAGTACTTCAATATCTGTTTGGATACAGGCAAGAGGTGTTTTTAGCTCATGCGCGGCGGCGGCAGTAAAGCGTTTTTGTGCTTCAAAGGCTTTATCAATTCGTTGCATCAGTTGATTAAAGGCTTTTGCCAATTGTTTGGTTTCTAAATCAGACATATCAGATTGGTCTATTGTTTGAGATAGATGATTGATATTGGTATATTCTATTGTTTTGGTCAATATAGCAAGGGATTTTAAAGCTTTTCCTGTAATAAGCCAAGCCAAAAAAGCGCCGGCAAATATAATGACTCCCATGATGATGATACTATGTGTTTGAAAGGTTTGCTTTTGTAATGTAATAGAAATCATATCGACTGTGTCTGTAGACGCATCAGAGAACCCTTCTTGTGAAAAACCGACTGTGGTAGAAACAGTTGCTTCTTTTAAAGATGTGGTTTGAGAAGAAAATGTGACAGGGTTATTTTCGGAATCGGCTGTATCCAATACAGTTTGTATAGGTATAGCGGGAATGAATATTTTGTTGGCGTTAAATATGGAAATGCTTGTCAAAAATATAGCAATTAGTGTCACTAGTATTGTAATAAGCAGCGTCAGTTTACACCGAAGTGAAATGTTGCAAAAAAATGATTTTTGTTTCAATTTTTATGCCTCTCTTTCTATGATTCTATAGCCAAGACCTTTTATATTTTGAATATATTGAGCGCCGATTTTTTTACGCAGAGAAGAAATATGAACCTTTATAGCATTGGAAAACAAGTCTGCTTGGCTATCATAGATATGCTCTATCAACGTTTCAGCGCTGATGATTTGTTTTTGATGTATCATAAGATATTCCAGTATGGTATATTCTGTTTTTGTCAGTTTAATAGGTTTTTCATTTTTATAGACTGTTTTTGCTTGCGTATCTACTGTAATTGCGCCGCAATGCAGTATAGCGTTTTGTTTTATAAACTGCCAGCGAAGAAGATTTCTGATTCTGGCTTCTAATTCCGCAAAATGAAAAGGTTTTGTCAGATAGTCGTTTGCTCCCTCATCCAATCCTGTGATACGGTCTTGTACAGTGCTTTTGGCAGAAAGAATCAATATTTTTTGTTCTAAATTTTTTGCTCGAATTTTTTGTAACAGTGAAATGCCATCTAGTTTTGGTAAATTGATATCCAATAGAATTAAATCATATTCATTGATTTGTATTTGTTCGTAAGCGGTGATTCCATCTTGTGCAATGTCTACGGCGTACCCTTTTTTTGTCAATCCTTTTGCAAGAGAACGGCAAAGGTCATTTTCATCTTCTACAATCAAAAGTTTCATAAAAGCACTCCTTATAAAAAATAAGTTTTGTTTACTTGAAAATAAAATTTTGATATCTCTAATTATCTTTTCCCATAATGATAAAGGCAATGAAAAAACAATGGGGAGAAAAATAGTAAAATTTTTAAAAGTAATTTTTATATTTATGTATAAAAACAGCTCCTTTCTGAAATTTAGTTTTATTGTATTTTCCATAAGAAGACATAGTCTATATCATTTTAACATAACAGAATGCTAAAAGTATAATAGGGGGAAAAAATCCCCCTGTTACAAACATATTATTTTTTTTCAAGAGAAATGTTTTGAGCCGCTTCTAGGGCTGTCATATCTACTGTTTGCAAATCTTGTGCTTGTACTGTTTTGATAGCGCCGTTTTCATCTGTATAAGTAACTGTTACCATAGCAGCAGTATCTTCAGAAGAACCTTCTGTATCTTTATCAACAGAAACACTCATTTTTTCGGCTGTCGTCAATGAAATAGGAACTGTTTGTGTTTTTCCATCTTCATCAACATAAGTGACAGAAACAGTACCTCCATTACCGTTTTGTATTTCTGTGAGTGATTCTTGTGAAAAAGCAATTTGTATATTGTCATCTAAAGAAACAGTTTGCAAAGAAGAATCATCCGCTTTTGCAGTTTCACTGGCAAAAGCTGGTATGGTTGCAGATGTCATAATAGTGCAAAGTGTTATGGATGTTAAAAATTTTTTCATGGTATTTCCTCCTTTTATTTTATATTGTGTTTGTAATTGATATATCAGCTTACAGATACAGTATAAAAAAAAGAAGGTTAAGAGAAGGTAAAGAAAATGGTATTAATATAATTTTTTTCCGATACGGTCTACTTCATGCATTACTTTTTCAATATCTATTGTAGTAAATTCACCATTTTGGTAAAGAATTTTACCATTTACCATTGTCATTTTAATATCAGAAGGCAATGCGGCATAAATAAGAGAAGAAAGCATATCTGTCTTGGGTAAAAGATTGAGAGAATAATAATCCACAACAACAATATCTGCTTGATTTCCCAATGTCAAGGCTCCCGTATTGGTACGGTTTTGCGCTAAAGCACCATTTTTGGTTGCCATTTGAAGTGTTTGCTTTGCTGAAAAAAGAGAAGGGTCTTGATGTAGACCTTTTTGCAGCATAGCAGATAATTTAACATCCTCTAAAAAGTTTAAATTGTCATTGCTGGCAACGCCGTCTGTACCAATGGAAATTTTAACACCCTCTTGTGCCAATGACGCCATGTCGGCTAAACCGCTTCCCAATTTTAAATTGCTGATGGGACAGTGAGAAACGAATACATTTTTTTTGGCTAAAATTTCTCTGTCTTGTTGTGTCAACCAAACGCAATGCGCTGCTGTTGTGATATTATCAAACAGTCCTAAATCATGAAAATAAGCTGTTGGTGTTTTACCATGACGCGCGATGCATTCTTGTGTTTCTTTTTTTGTTTCAGAAAGATGAATATGCACATTTGCACCGATTTCTTTTGCATATTCTCCTACTGCCTTTACAATTTTGGCATTGGAGGTATATTCGGCATGAAGCCCCACATCAACTTTAACCTGTCCTCCATTAGCATTGTGATAGGTATAAAACAAGTCTTTTGTTTCCTGCACCATAGGCGCTTTTTCAAAAGAACTGTCATCAAAGCAGAGAATGCCCATAGAAAGATTTGCATTGATACCAGTTTCTAAAACAGCTGTAGCACGAGCTTCTCCAAAAAAATACATATCTGAAAAAGAGGTAATACCACTGCGAAGCATTTCTGCAATGCCTAAAAGAGTGCCGGAATAGGCCCAATCTTTGTTTAATTTGTCTTCCATAGGAAATATGGCGTCGTTAAGCCAACGATCAAGAGGAAGGTCGGCGCCAACGCTGCGAAGCAATGTCATGGGTACATGGCTGTGAGTGTTAACAAAGCCAGGCAACAGCAATTTATTTGTGCCATCATAGATAGTATCTGTAGTTGTTTGTGGTTTTTTGTCACCAATATATGTGATTTTGTCATCAGTTACTTGTAAATATGCATCTTCTAATATTTCGCCATTAGATAGCAAAATGTTGCAATGAGAAAAAAGCATAAAAAACCTCCTTATTGATAAGAATAATATGATGTGTTAAAGATAGTTTTATAATTTTATTATAAGATAGTATGAAAGAAAGTCAAGAAAGAGAAATAGAGAACTATTTTTGTTTTCGTTTCGTGAAATAAATAAAATAATACATGATATGCTTTTTTTAATGGATAAGGGCATGGATTTGTTGTCTGAGAAAAGAAATCTTCTTTTGGCGCAGAACAAATGGCAAAAAGCAATAATATGTCGTATAATGTCAACACACAATAAAATAAGTAGATGTAATATGATAAAAAGCATATTTTGTCGAAACATTTATTTTGTTGTTGTATTTTTGTTCATAAAATTTAATAAAATAAGGGAGGAATATGTCGTATGCAAGGGGCATGCAAAAGAAGAGTTCTTTTAGCGGATAGGGATGTAACCTATATGCATAAGATGAAAAAGTGTCTGGAAAAAAACAAAAACATGGAAGTTATTGCTATGGAAAAAGATGGGGAATCTGCTTTATATAGAGCAGAGCAAGAAAAGCCAGATATTATACTTATGGATGTTCTTTTGGCAGAAAAGGACGGAATCTGGGTATTACAGACTATGAGAGAAAGAAAATTAGATATAGCCTGTATTATCATATCCGCAATTGGGAAAGACGCCATTGTTAGAGAAACAATGGAATTGGGGGCTATGTATTATATGGCAAAACCGGTACAGAGCAGTATATTAATGGAAAGAATTGCACAAATTTTATACGAGGAGGAAAAAGGGAAACAAGAATTGCAAATGAGATTACAAAGCCAAAGCAATTTATCTTATCAAAAAGATAGAAAAGAAGAAATGAAAAGTGATATTTCAAGACTATTAAACAAAATGGGGATTGTTGCAAGTATCAAAGGATATCATTTTATCAGAAAAGGTATTATGATGGCGGTGGAAAATGAAGATATTGTTCTTTGCATGACAAAAGGACTTTATCCAGATATTGCAAGAGAGTATGATACTACACCGGCAAAAGTGGAACGTGCAATACGCCATGCTATAGAAAGCTCATGGAAAAGAAAGGGAAAAGAAATATTTTCAGAGTTTGCAGGATATTGTCCTTTAGAAAAACCAACAAATGGTCAGTTTATTGCTGCATTGTCTGAATATTTCCGTATGCTGTATAAAAAAGAAGAAAAGAAATTAGCATAATAAAATAATATGTTAAAAAAGCCGATGTTTTTATAAAGGATATCGGCTTTTTTGTAATATATTTTCAATGAAATATTGATGATGAGAATGGATTACTATTATGAAGTTTTCATATTTCTGATGATATCTTCCTTTGGCGTAACATAAATAGTTTTATTTGTTTCATAAATAACCATACCGGGCTTTGCGCCGTTAGGTTTTTTTACATATTTTCTCAATGTATAGTCTACAGGAACTTGAGAGCTTTCCTTTGCTTTGCTGAAATAAGCGGCGATATGAGCCGCTTCTGATAGTGTATCATCAGGAACAGTACCCGTACCGTTTGTTTGAATAATGACATGAGAACCGGGTATTTCTTTTGTGTGCAGCCAGATGTCATTGCTTTGTGCAAAACGAAGTGTCAGTTCATCATTTTGCAAATTGCTTTTTCCAACATAAATAGAAAAACCATCAGAAGAAATATAATGCAAAGGCTTGGATTTTTTTTGTTTTTGTGCTTTATTTTTTTTTGCTGTTTTTTTCT